>CAYWUC010000168.1:0-1572 GCA_964461395.1 uncultured bacterium | reverse complement strand
CACATTGAATTACGGAGTGTATATAGTATCCACAAAAAGTAAAGATAAACTCAATGGACAAATTGCAAATGTTGTATTTCAAATAACTGCCGAGCCTCCCAAAGTTGCAGTCTGCCTCAACAAAAAAAATCTAACGCATGCCTTAGTTACTGAAAGTAAAATTTTTAATGTTTCCGTTCTAGCCGAATGTTGTACAATGAAGCTAATAGGAAACTTCGGCTTTAGAAGCGGAAGAGATATTGACAAATTTAAAAATTACGATTATATAATAGGTAAAAATGGAGCACCAATAGCGACTGACTCCGCAGTAGCTTATCTCGAATGTAAAGTAGAAAGCGCAATGGATGTGGGAAGTCATACATTATTTGTTGGGAAGGTTACCGAAGGGAACCTCTTAAAAGAAGATGCCCCTATGACATACTCATATTACCACATGGAATTAAAAGGTAAAGAACCAGAAACAGCCCCAACTTATAGAAAAAAACAATAAAATTGGCCACAAAGACATTAAGGTGCGAAAAAATTATAGAAAAAGTGAAAACAACTTGTTTATTCGACCTTTGTGACTTAATGGCTATGGAAAAAAGGAGAAAACATGGGTAAATACGAATGTACATTTTGTGGTTACATTTACGACCCTGCCAAGGGTGACCCCGAAAACGGAGTAGAACCAGGTACTGCGTTTGAAGACATTCCTGAAAACTGGGTTTGTCCGATTTGCGGTGTCGGTAAAGAAGATTTCGAAAAAATAGAAGAATAAAAAATGGCTATCTTAGCCAATCTCCCGCCGCTACTTCAGGCTTTGCTCGCCACATGTTTTACTTATTTTCTGACCGCGCTTGGAGCAGCAAGTGTTTTTTTTACAAAAGAAGTAAATAAAAAACTGCTGGATTGTATGTTAGGATTTGCCGCGGGAGTAATGATAGCAGCAAGTTATTGGTCTCTTCTCGCCCCAGCTATAGAAATGAGCAAAGGGGGCAACTTACCTATGTGGGTCCCTCCCTCAATAGGATTTTTACTGGGGGGAATAGTTTTAAGATTAATCGATAAAATTTTACCACACCTTCATTTGGGTTACGAAAGAAGTGAAGCCGAAGGAATAAAAACATCCTGGCAGCGTTCCGTATTGTTAGTTACAGCAATAACATTACATAATTTTCCCGAAGGTCTAGCGGTAGGAGTTGCTTTTGGAGCGGCAGCTATAGGACTGCCTTCTGCGACACTCGGAGGAGCAATAGCTCTTGCAATCGGTATAGGAATCCAAAATTTCCCTGAAGGATTAGCGGTAGCAATGCCCCTGCGTAAAGAAGGTTTATCAAGATTAAGAAGTTTCAACTTCGGGCAATTATCAGGAATTGTAGAACCCATAGCCGGAGTTCTTGGAGCACTCTTCGTAATATCTGCCAAAACCTTATTACCTTACTGTTTAGCTTTTGCCGCGGGAGCTATGATATTTGTCGTAGTAGAGGAAGTTATTCCGGAATCTCAACATGGCGGAAACGGAGATTTAGCTACAATGGGTGCCATGTTTGGTTTTACAGTTATGATGATACTTGATGTTGCTTTAGGATA
>CAYWUC010000167.1:0-8288 GCA_964461395.1 uncultured bacterium | reverse complement strand
TAGGCGCGGCTTTTTTCTTACATGCCATATTTCCCTCCTTTTAAGAGTATAGCTAAATTATAAATATAATAAGCCGATAACCCCTATGAAGAAAAATTCCTATCTATATTACAACTACGCCTACGGAAATATAAGCATTTTTACCTTTTTAGTCAAGGTATTTTTTGCAAATCAAACAATTTTCCGATTTACTAATTTAATACTTCGTGCCGCCTCTTGACTTAATACTAAATATTACTAAGTTTTCCACATGTATTCTATATTCTTATGTGATAGTACTATGAAAAAATTTAAAGGTAGGTAAAATAATGTTTTCACGGGAAAAAATAGGGCGGAGTAGTAAATTTTTTCCAAAAAAAGAAAATATCGATATTAGAACTCATCTTCGATTTAGTTCATATAAATTCGTTTTTTTGTTTTTAGCGGCAATCTTTTCGTTCTCTCTATATTCGAATGAGTTCCCCGTTTGGTTTCGGCTAAAGCCTGATGATGATTATTCGAAATTAAATTGGGAAAAAAATCTTTTTTCGAAGAATTTTTCAGCCGAACGGAAAGTAGAAGGTGGACAGTGGGAAAAAGTTTATGGTTTACAAAAAAAAGTAAAAGTGGGTTTAGCGCTTGGCGGAGGATTAGTAAGAAGTATTGCGCATATTGGTGTTTTGAAGGCTCTTGAAGAAAATTATGTTCCGATAAATGGTATAGCAGGTACAAGTATGGGGGCAGTAATTGGCGGTTTATACTCAAGCGGGTACAATCCCGATTCTTTAGAATTTATTGTAATAGAAGATATTGATTGGGAAACATTCTTTCAAGACCAACAAATCAGAACGTACACGCCAATCTGGGAGCGTATAAGGAATAAGCCAAGACCTCCGGCTTTGGAAGTTGATCTATCCTGGAAGTTTCCTTTTATTTCCTACAAGCCAGGTACGGGAATAAGAATTGCTCAGAGATGTACGGATGAGATAGCAGATAAAACTTTACAGGCAGATTACAGAGCAGGTTTTGATTTTTATAAATTAAAGTATCCGTTTGGAGCTATACTGACAAATTTAATTAGTGGAACATCGACATTAAAAACAAATGGAACCCTTTCTACTGCTCTTAGGGCGAGTGGTTCTTTTCCTATAGCTTTCGAACCGATGATTATAGAGAATGTTCAATATGTCGATGGGGGAATTCTTGATAACTTGCCGGTCGATGCTTTTCTGCAGGATTTCGACTCGTTGAGAAAACCTGATACCATTATAAATTTACACGATAAAAAGAAAGGTGAAGATATATTTGTGATCGCCTCTTATCCTTCTAAATTAAGGGGTGTCAGGGATAATCTAATAGAGACTGGAGATGTAATGTCTGGATTGGTCGGTATTGGCGTTATGTATAAAGCTTATTCTTTGGCAAGGGAGTTTCATGTGTGGAAAAGCTGGGATAATGCTGACGGTCGAATTGATATAGATGTAAAAGGGGGTTTTGATTTTAATAAAAGGAAACTTAAAGAATTGATTCAAACAGGTTACGATGAGGCAAAAAATCAAATATATAGCATAAAAAAAGCAATTGCAGATAAGGAAGATAGTATCGATAGTCTTGATATATCGAGAGAGGTTTTTAAGGTTGCTTCAATAAAATTATTTCAGATAAAAGACAAAGATATTCTGGAGATTGAGGAGGATAGATATATAAAAAGGGCGATAAGATTAAAGGTCGGCAGCTATATTGAAAAAAATGATGTGTGTTATGTTCTCAGAAATATTTACAATACCGGAAAATATAAAGATGTAAGAGCGCGAGTAGATAAGCAGTCGGAAGGATTGTTCATCGAACTCTTTTTAACGAAAAAGAATGAGTATTCGGAACCGTTTGATGTGATGATGGTTATGGGAGGGAATGATTATGATGATTCCCTTATTGCCGGAGAAGTATACAGTCATATACGGAAAGAGAAAAGAAAATTAGGTTTTTATGAAATAAAAGAACTTGTCGAAAAAAAATATGTAGAGAAAGGTTATGTTATGCCTTCTGTTGAAGGCGCGGTATTTTCCTCTTTTGATGATAAAGATATGCTATTTATCCACGGGGACAGGGGGATACACCTTGAGGGAGTTAAAATTTCTCAGGAGGATAAAGACATGAGGAAAGCGATACAGCGGGAATTCAAAGCACCATTATCTCCGGAAAAAATTTTAAAGAAGAATAGAGAGATATATAAACAATATCAACTTAAAACGATTTCTATTGAAGGTATGAAAAAGGATTCGTTAAGCATTAGAGTTAAGCCCAAGACTGGTCATACTCTGGAATTTCCAGTTATGTCCCTGGAAAAAGACCAGGGGCTCAATTTATTTGCCGAGTTGCGAACAAAGCGAATTAGAGGGTTCGGAGATCGTTCTTTCTATGTGAATTTTTGTCAGAGCTATCCTTTGAAAGTGGCCAGAGATTTAATTCAAGGATATAAGTATAATGTAGGCTTTAACAAATGTTCTACTCTGCGATTTTCTTTGTGGTCATTATTGCCCGATTTGTTTCTTGGTAACAGAAAATTAAGTTATCCAAGCCTTCAAGATACGACCCTTTACGATATGAAATATGATGAGCTTATTTCTGGTAGCTTATCCTATCCCTTTTATAGTAAAGATTTTGCTCTTAGTTTTGGCGTTGAATCTTATTATAGGGCATATCTTAACAATTCTTTACTTCCGCGTCCTGTCATTGGATTTTTTAATATGGAATTTGACAACCTTGACTGGTTAGTTTTTCCTTCATCGGGAACTAAGATTAGCTTTGAAGCAGCCAGCGATCTAGACGAAGGATTATGGAATAAAGCAAAAATAAAAGGTATTTATGCAAAACGATGCAGATTCTATAATAAGTTCAAGACTGTACTGACGGGAGAGATATATGTAAGCGGATGTAGCCAGACAACTCCTTTTGTGCAGAAATACAGTATGGGAGGAATTACGCCTATCGGGAGTCGCCAGCTTATACTACATGATTCTGAAGACCTTCCTGGCTACAGACAGAATGAGTTCATCGAACCATATTTGTTTAAAATTGGCGGTTCCGCAAGATTTACTATTGTTGAGATGCAGGTTCTGGGAGTAAGATCGAATATATATTTTGTTGGTTCTGCGTATTTGGCGGGTGCGTCGGATTCTTTTTCGTCTCTTTTTGATGAAAATTCCAGATGTTATTCGTCTTCAATAGGGTTTTTTCTGGACACAAGTTTCTTAAATTTTGGAATTGGTTGGACAGACTCCGATCGGGATTTTTTGCACGATATCTATGCTTCAGTGGTACTCTATGGGCTTGGCTTCTAGACACCGAGTCATCCTACCCGCCTGTATTAATCGTTCATCTTTTCTTATCTCGACGCGTTACTCTATTCTTTTTCACAATTCACCAATTACCCAATCAACTGATTAACTGATGCGAATCATCTCCACCCCTTGACAAATCTAAAAAAATTAGTATAATACTTTATATAACAAAGTACTTTAATTAATAGGGAGGATTGCAATGGATAAATTAATAGTGAAGTTTTTAAAAAATTTTTTAATTTTATTTTCTCTTCTTATATTCTCGTGTGTTTGGGACGACTGGGGTCCTCCTACGCAATATCCGGTAAAGAATGCTTATCCTGATTTTGCATATGATGGACAGAATTTTTTTGTTGTCTGGGGAGGAGATAATATTTATGGAAGAATTATATCTCCTGAAGGAGATTATGTTACGCCCATTTTTGAAATTTCCAGCAGCGACAATATTGAAGCGGAGCCTGAAATTATTTTTACGGGGTCATCGTTCGTTGTTGTTTGGGAGGAGCATTTGGGGGATGAGGGAGTGAGGATATGTTGCAAGAGATACAATCGTTATTACTCGCCGTTAAGCGATTCGTTTACCGAGTTGTTAAGGGAGCACGGGTTATCGTCTCCCCGTATAGAAAAACATGCCAAAGGATTTGTTGTTTTGTGGTATGAGTGGAAATCGGTTTGTTACTATTGTAACATTTCATTGTTTAATTTGAGTGGGGTGGAATTAAAAAGAAGAATGCTAGATACGAGTCCTTACCCGAGAAAAAGTGTTAGCCCTTTAGTTCGCGCGGATAGCGTAGACAGGTATTTGCTGAATATAGGGGAATCTTTTGAAATCCTTGACCAGGACCTTGAAACAATTAATGATATTGATTTTCCAGGGAGCGAAGAGATTTATTCCTGTTATGGTTACGATAAGTGGTTAAGTTTTGTAGACCGCCAAGAGGATTCGTATCCGTGTATCGGACATTTGACTATAAGGAAAATTGGACTTGATGGTTCAGTTATCCCTCCGGACAGCATAATTATTGAAAGTGATATGGATTACTTTAGAAATCTTACTGTTTATCCTGGGAATAACATTTTTTTATGTATATGGCAACAATTTAACAATGAGGGTTCAACCGTAAATTATATTCGATTAGATAGTGATGGTAACATTATCGATGACGAATCTTTTCTTTTATATAAGAACGTCCATTTTGGAGAGGCAAGATTAAAATATGCGGCAAATAAGTTCTTCTGGTTGTGGAAATCATGGAGATATGACGAAGGAGAGGACGCAGAATTCGACGAAAAAATTCTTTGCTGCATATTACCACAGGACGGGGGCCCTTTATCCGCAAAATTTGTTACAGTGTCAAAGTAAAGTTGTTTTAGAATATGGACTTTGTCTATTAAATAAAAAGGAGAACGTTTATGTTTATGATAATATTTTTAAGTTACGTTGGTTTCTCTGATGCGGTTCTAAATTCAAATTATAGTTGCGACAAACTTTACGAAGTTGCTGAGCGTAATATCTTAGAAACTGGGAATATTGGGTTGAGTTACACATATGATTTTGAGCAGGGTGCCGAATCCGGAAATTATGATTTTTCTTCGCCGTCGAATTTAGGAATTAAATCATTAAAGATAGGCGGTGAGTTTTTGGGTGGATGCGTTGGAGAGGTGATTCCTGGCGGACTGGTTGCCGTTGTTATTGGATTCGACCAAGATTATTATAGATCTGCGGGAGCGGAATGGGAATTAATACATTTAACTCATCTTATCGGCTCAGCTCTGCTTGTGGCTCCGCTTACCTGGGGTACCGCAAAGTTGTTAGGAGAAGATTCGTCCTTCTGGAAAACCTTGGTTGTGACTTTAATGGGCAGTGTGGTAACAACCTTTTTATGGCAAGGTGACGACAGCGACGATTACTATAATCACCTTTATTATTTGTTTTTAACGCCAATCGGAGCATGCATCGGTACAAACATGTAGATATTAATTTAATGCAAAGGCACAAAGATAATAGAACGCAGATAAACGCAGATTTAAAGGATCTTTTTGTTTTTGTCTTGACACTGGACGCACGATTCGCGACGCCCTTTCCCCCTTGACATCCTGCCCTATTTTGGGGTATAATTAGGAATAAGGAGAAAAATATTTCAAATTTAGAAAAAACAAATGTACAAATTTCGAAAATATGTTTCTTGCTTTTTTTACTTGTAGGTTGTGTCGATGAAGTACGTTTAAGATACAGTCCGGATTTTGAAGAAAGACGTTTAGCGCCTATAAATTTAAATACTGAGATTGAAATCGATTCAATTCTAATTGAAGGATATATAACTGAAGTCGCATCACGGGAAGATTATTATACCGACGGTCTCTTTATGGACGGCCATTATTTTACATCTCTTAATGAAGATATAGAAGGGGCAATCAAAAAAGACTTGAGGTATGATTTGTTTTCTTTAAAGGGTGACACCGACGAAATTTTCGTCAATGTGAAAGCAAAATTTACTTCTAATTATGCTCCACTCAGACATAAAGATTTCATTTTCGTGGGTACGAATATAGCCTGTGATTTGGGATGTCTGTTTATTACTTTAAACCAGGAGGACGTTTCGTCTCTCGAGGCTGGAATGTCATGGGGTTGCGCCAGCATCTTAGGGTTTTTTACAACAAGCTGCATATGGGGCTGCATCCAGCATACTTTTGATAAAGTTTCAGGTAATACCTGTATATCTTGCGATATACTTGATAAAAACAAAAGATTTATTGCTACCTACGAATCAAAAACGAAAAGAAAAAAGAATCTAGATTTTATTAGATCCAAGGGAAACCCTACCGCACGTCAAGTTTTACACGCAACTCTAAGCGAGACGTTAAGCGATATAAAATCTCAGATTGATAGGGATAGAGAGAAGATTTTGGAATCTGTTAGGGAATGATGAATCAACTGATGGAAGCATACCTATCCCTGACACCCTTTACTTCTTTTAGTATCATTAATACATAAGATGGAGACTTTTAATTATGCCTAATT
The DNA here is from genome assembly GCA_964461395.1 of uncultured bacterium. Lineage (GTDB taxonomy): Bacteria > Hydrothermota > UBA3072 > UBA3072 > UBA3072 > JAFGHJ01. The sequence continues at coordinate 1,946 of CAYWUC010000167.1, read as the reverse complement.
TCATAAAAAATCATTTCTGGAAGTGTTTTGTTTCGTTTGTCTTTTTGTATCAATTATGTTGTTGTTATTCAACCTGTGGTGCCTTACAATCAGCAAAAACTTTAGGGAAAGGAGAATTTGAAGGTCTTGCAGCAAACGAAATTTCCTGCTGGATTTCAGAACCGGATTCAGGACCCCCCGAGAAATTACCTCCTGATTTCAATGCAAGTAGAATTAATTTAAGATATGGTATAGGAGAAAAAACCGATTTGGGGTTATATTTGAATTTTAGCTCTTTAATTTGAGCTCCTTTTTCTCTATCGGCAACTTTAGTTGGACACCAACTCTATATTAAACAAAGAATTACTCCCGAAACCTCAAATGTTGCCATAAGCGGCATGTTTGGAATCACTGGGACTGTATACAATGTAGAAGAAGAAAGATGTAATATATTTGTACCTCGAATAACTACTATAATCAGTAGCAACAATGCAAAGAAATCCAATATTTATGGAGGCTTGGGTTGCAACTATGGACCCCTATATTGTATGAGATGGGGAGAGCCTTACGATCTTCAATATATAGAAGATAGCAATTTTCATTTTATTCCCGATGTTTTTTTAGGATGGGAAGGAAACTTTTTGCTTGAAACAGCTGTTACTTTCTATAGAAATAAGCCCCTATACCTACATCTTTCAATCGGATGGTTTCATTGATGCCTCGAGAGTCGTGACGCGGTGCTTTTTTAAACTATTTTACAGTTAGGACATTTGACTTTAATCAGAAAAATTCATATTGTTAAAAAACCGAACAACCACTTGACAGATTATCGAACATAATTATATTATAGATGGAGTTGAGTTTTTTGAAAAATCAGGGAAATTCCCTGAGGGGGTGAAATGAGTAGGATAGCCAAGGTTTTAAGAAATAGGTTAAAAGATTTGAGGATAAACGCGAACTTGAGTCAGAGAGAGGTCTCGGGCAAGCTGAAAATATCCAGATCTGCTTATTCGCAGATAGAGACAGGAGAAAGAAAGGTTGGAGCTGAGGAATTATTCAAATTGGCTGAAATTTTTAAAGTCGATGTCAACGACTTGATGGATTTGAAAAAAGGGATAGAAGTGATTTTAGAAGAAAAAGAAGAAACAAAAGAGAAAAAAAATAAAGTGCCGGTTATGCGTATAAGTGTGCCTCAGAAAAATTTCGAAAAATTTAAAGAGGTTTTGCTTTATGTTCTTAATAAAGTCGGCTCAAAAGCTAATGTGGGAGAGACTGTCATTTATAAACTTCTTTACTTTATCGATTTCGATTATTACGAGAAATACGAAGAACAGTTTATAGGAGCTTCTTACATTAAAAATAAATATGGCCCAACTCCTGTAGAGTTTGCGAAGATTATAAGCAAAATGATTAAAGAAGGTGAAATCGAAAAGGTCGACAGCGATTATTTTAGCTATCCTCAAACAAAATATCTTCCATTAAGGAAGTCCAATCTAATAAAACTGAGCGCCCCCGAAATCGGAGTAATAGATGAAGTTCTTAACAGGCTTTCCGATATGAATGCTGCCCAAATAAGCGAATATTCACATGGAGATATTCCATGGATGACTACAGAGGATGAAGAGCCTATAGATTATGAATTGGTGTTTTACAGAAATCCGCCTTACAATGTGAGAGAATACGGTATTGAAGATTGAAGAGCATTTAGAAGTTATTCGCCTGCCTGATTTTGACAAAGATATAAAGAAACTTATGAAAAAACACAGAACATTAGAGAAAGATTTAGATAGATTTTTATTGGCTCAAGTTTATATACATCATATTCAAAAGCAAAATGTTAAGGGATTATACAGAATTCCGGGTTTGGGAATAAAGGAGCCAAAAATCTATAAAGCTAAAAGGTTTAGCTGTCAGTCGCTTAAGGGAGGAGGAAGCTATTCGGGAATTAGAGTCATATACGCGTATAA
>CAYWUC010000166.1:0-4265 GCA_964461395.1 uncultured bacterium | reverse complement strand
GAACTAACTACGGGAGATATTATCGGGGAAATGTCCCTTGAAGGAGATACTCGTTCGGCTACCGTGGTTGCCGTAGAAGAGGTAACTCTTGTTAAGAGTGATAAAAAAAGCTTTTACAATCTCATTTCCAAGCAGCCGAAGATTGCTATCTGTCTTATTAGAACTCTATCCGGTAGACTTCGGAAGATTGATGATAAGATTGTAGAAAAAGCGCTTCAGGAAGAACGTCTTGCCATTTTGGGTCGACTCGGTTCTACGATAATACACGATTTAAAATCCCCCCTGTCTGCTGTTAGAGGTTATGCCAATATTTTAGAGGGAATAGGTGACGACGAAAAAGTAAAAAAATACGCGAAGTCTATAAGCAAATCGGTAGATTTTACTTTTGATATGATAGAAGATATTCTCGAGTTCGGTAGAGACAAAAGCACATTGGATTTTCGACCGGTGGATATTTATGAATATTTGGGAGAAGTGTTAGAGTTGTTCGGTGAGAGGGATGATGGTAAGGAAATTGAAATAAAAATTTTACCCTGTGAGGGTTTATATTATGAATTCGACCCATTTAAAATGAAGAGAGTCCTTTTGAATCTTATAAAGAACGCCAGAGAGGCAATCAAGGAGAATGGTAAAATTGAAATAGGCGCGGAAAAAATGGAAAAAGGAATGAAATTGTTTGTCAGGGATAATGGAATCGGGATGCCTCCTGAGGTTGCAAGCAGGATATTCGAGCCCTTTTTTACGCATGGAAAGAGAGGAACGGGATTGGGGATGACGGTTGTTCGAAAAATAATCGATGACCATAACGGAGAAATAAAAATAGATAGCGCTATTGGTAAAGGAACAACTTTTAATATATTGTTAAAAAAATCAATCGGAGAACTTAAAGGTTGAGGAGGTAGAGATGATAAAGGGGTTAATCAAGAAAAATAGAAGTTACCGTCGTTTTAAAAAAGGTTTTGAAATAAAAAAGGAAACATTGATGGAATTAGTCGAACTTGCGAGGTTGTCTGCTTCTGCCGCGAATCTTCAACCTTTGAAATATTTTCTTTCCTATTGTCCTGAGACAAATAATAAGATATTTCCCTGCACAAAATGGGCAGGATATTTAGAAGATTGGGATGGGCCGAATGATAGGGAGAGACCTACAGCATATATCCTGATTCTTGGAGATACATCGATCGCAAAATCATTTGACTGCGACCATGGAATCGCCGCGCAAAATATACTGCTTGGAGCCGTTGAAAAAGGATTAGGTGGGTGTATATTAGGGGCGTTAAAAAGGAAAATTCTCCACGAGAGTCTTAATATTCCTCCTCGCTATGAAATTCTAATTGCTATTGCTTTAGGTAAGCCCGATGAGGAAATTGTTGTTGAAACCGTGTGTAATGGTGACATCAAGTATTGGAGGGATGAGACAGATGTTCATCACGTTCCGAAAAGACCGTTGGAAGAAATAATTCTGGATTTGTAATCTTATGACATTCCGAAAAAAGATGAGAAAGATAGGATTGTTTTTGTTTGTGTCTTTAATGTTTTCAGCCGCCGGACAGTTTTCCGAAGAGATGGAGGTGATAGAGGAAACCGGTTCCGGTTTTACCGATAAAACAGAGAAATTTTCGAACAAACCGAAATTCGACGAGACTGCTTATAAATGGGGCTATATAGACAAAACCGGTAAAATGGTGATAGAACCTCAATTTACATACGCCGGACATTTTTCTGAAGGGTTGGCGATGATAGAAAAAAACGAAAAATACGGTTTTATCGATACGACAGGCAAGATTGTGATCGAACCGAAATTCGGCGCAGCTTCTTATTTTTGTGAAGGATTGGCAGCTGTCGAGGTAGACGGGAAATACGGATACATAGATAAAAAAGGCGAATTGAAAATCGAAACAGAATTTGATGGAGCAAAGGATTTTTCCGAAGGCGTAGCAGCAATAAAAATAGATTGGCGGTGGGGATATATAGATACAACCGGCGAAATATTAATTAGACCTCAATTCAATGATGTCGGAGATTTCCATGAGGGTATAGCCTGGGCTAAAAAAGCCGGAAGATTTTCAGAGAGATTGGAACAATTAGAGAGCAGGCGTGGATACATCAACAAAAGAGGGAAATGGGTTATCGAACCGTTATTCGATTTCACATATAATTTTTCCGAAGGATTGGCGCAGGTGAGGATATATAATAGATGGGGATATATAAATGAAAAAGGTGAATGGGTTATTGGTCCTCAAGTCGAATGGACAGGGTATGAACCGCGGGATTTAACTATCGCGGATAAAAGAGAAAGAGGCTGTTTGCGCAGTAAGTATTATTATATAGATATAACTTTTGATACCTGGACTTTTGCCGATGGAATAGCGAGAATTCTGAAAGACGGTAAAATAGTTTTTATCGATAGGTCAGGAAAAACGGTACTCGAACCACAATTCGATTTTGCCGGCGATTTCTCTGAAGGGTTGGCTGAGGTCAGAAAAAACGGGAAATGGGGGTATATCGATAAGAGCGGAGAACTGGTTATAGAAAACAAGTTCGATAATGTCGGAGATTTCTCTGAAGGATTAGCGGCAGCAAGAAAAGATTTTAAACATGGTTTTATCGATAAAAATGGTGAGTGGGTTGTAAGCCCGAAGTTTGACTGGGTGTGGGATTTTTCCGAAGGATTGGCACCGGTAATGTTGAAAGATTAGATTGTGCCTGGTTCTCAGCCTCATTCCTGTTGACAGATATAAAAAACAGTGGAAACTAAATAATTCCCAGTTCTTCAAGAACACGTTTGAGTTTTTTCTTGTTTTCCGGGTACATCTCGCACATGGGGAGACGGAAAACTTCTTTTATCATCCCTTTCATTGCGAGAGCGGTTTTTATTGGTATGGGGTTTGTTTCGATAAACTCTACTTTGAAGAAAGGCAAAAGTTCATAATGCAATTTTCTCATTTTTTCGAAGTCTCCGTTTAAACCCGCTTTTACCAGCGCGTTCATTCTATCGGGAATAATATTGCTCGCGACGCTTATAACCCCTTTTCCACCTGCCGCCATCAAGGGAAGAGTTAAATTGTCATCTCCGGAAAGTACAATAAAATCATCAGGAGTTCTATCTATTACATCCATTATCTGGGGAAGGCTACCCGAAGCTTCTTTTACTCCAATAATGTTAGGATGTTCTGACAATCTTACTATTGTATCGGTTTCTATATTTTTACCGCTTCTTCCGGGAATGTTGTATATGATTATGGGAAGGTCGGCTTCGTCAGCTATTGCTGTAAAGTGTCGATAAAAACCTTCCTGAGTAGGTTTGTTGTAATAAGGGGCTACCTGGAGACTCGCATCCGCTCCAAGATCTTTAGCGCGGGAAGTCATAAACAAAGCTTCTCTTGTAGAATTAGACCCGGTTCCTGCTATAACAGGTACCCTTTTATTGACATGTTTACAGACTATTTCTATTACATGTACATGTTCATCATGATTTAGCGTGGGAGATTCTCCTGTTGTTCCCATCGGAACTATGCCCGATACTCCATTTTCAATATTAAAATCTAACAATTTTTTAAGATCTTTTTCGTTTATGCTTGTATCTTCATTAAATGGTGTTACTATTGCGGTAAAAACACCCTGAAACATTTTAACCTCCTATAATTTCATTCATCATATCTTCTATGTTGTAAAACCCTTTCTTGTCTTTTATCCACTCGGCAGCCTGCAAAGCTCCCACGGCAAGACCCTTCCGGCTTCTCGCGGTGTGTTTTAATTCTATAGTATCGACTTCGCTATCGAAAACGATTGCGTGAGTTCCGGGTACATTTCCTCCCCTTATCGATGCGAGATGTATTTCGTTTTTTTCAATTTTTCTGTCGAGTTTTTCCGTTACGATTTTTTTCTTATTATTAAGATTTTCAAGAAGAATATTTCCTATCATATTCATGGTACCTGAAGGACTATCTTTCTTTCTGTTATGATGGATTTCATATCCCATTACATCATATAATGAGCAATTATTCATCAATATAGAACTCTGTTTAATTATTCGGAAAAATAAATTTACCCCTATCGAGAAATTGCCGGACCAGATAAGTCCTATTTCGCTTTTTTCCACCTTTTCTTTGATTTTTTGTATATGTTCATACCAACCGGTAGTTCCGATTACCGCGTTTATACCGTAATCGACATAATTCTCGATATTTGAAAGGACAATACCCGGAACGGTAAAGTCGATAACAACATCTGCCCCGCATAGGTTTTTTTCGTTTAATTCACTG
>CAYWUC010000165.1:0-6974 GCA_964461395.1 uncultured bacterium | reverse complement strand
ATATTTTGCTAAAAAAGAAAAAATAGATTTTACCGTTGTGGGACCAGAACAACCCTTAGTCGACGGTGTGGTGGATTTATTCGAAGCTGAGGGTTTAAATATATTTGGCCCTACAAAAGACGCGGCTCGGCTCGAAGGCAGTAAAGCATTCTCAAAGGAAGTTATGGCATCCGCGAATATTCCTACCGCATCTTTTGAAGTCTTCGATGATTTTAAGGCGGCAAAAAAATACGTTGAAAAAGGTAGGGAACAGATAGTGGTTAAAGCCAGTGGACTTGCCGCGGGTAAAGGAGTTATCGTATGTCAAAGCAAAAAAGAAGCTCTTGACGCGCTCGAATCTTTAATGCAAAAGGAAGAGTTTGGGGAAGCGGGTAAGACCGTAGTGATAGAGGAGTTGCTCGTTGGCGAGGAAGTTTCTATTTTGGCCATTGTTTCCGGCGATAAAATACTTCCCTTTCTTCCTTCACAGGACCATAAAAGGGCATATGATAACGACGAAGGTCCTAATACGGGAGGTATGGGTGCTTATGCCCCTACACCTTTTTTAGGTGAAAGTGAAATTCCGGAGATTAAAGAAAAGGTATTCGGGGCCACGATAAGAGAATTACAGAAGAGAGGAATCGAATATAAGGGTGTTCTTTACGGTGGGATCATAATGACAAAAGAGGGTCCTAAAGTTCTTGAGTTTAACGTCAGGTTCGGGGATCCTGAAACGCAGGTTATTCTTCCTCTATTAGAGGATGATCTGTTGGATGTTTTGATGAAAGCAAACGATTATAATTTACCGGATAAGTTAAATTGCAGTCATAATTCCGCCCTCGCGGTTGTTATGGCGTCAAAGGGTTATCCTAAAAAGTACGAAAAAGGATTCGAGATAGATATACCAGAATCTGACTGTACAGTTTTTCACGCGGGAACGAAAGCCGAAGGCGGTAATTTTTATACAAGTGGTGGAAGAGTTTTAGCCTGCGTGGGTGTTTCGCATGATTTAATAAGCACGAAAGAAAAAACTTATAATTGTGCCGAGAAAATCGAATGTTCTAATTTATTTTATCGAAAAGATATTGGAGATAAAGGAATCAAATATCTGTCGCGGCAAAGCCGCTAATAATGTAAAAATCAAATATCAAAATGTAAAATTACAAATAAAAAATCAAAAATGAATTTTAAAAAAAAGAAAAAACAGACAATCCAGATAGAACAAGTATTTTTTATTTTTAAGGTTTAGGGGGATAATATAATTTTACATTTTAATTTGTCATTTTGCTTTTTAATTTTTGATATTTAATTTACGGAAAAAGATCAATGAAATTAAATGATATGTTTTTTACGGTAAACCAGTATAATATTAAGATAGAGGTAATTTTCTACTTTGGCTAATTTATTTGAAAGAGGAAAGGGTAATCCTCCTTTATCGTATCGTGTTAGACCGAAGAAATTAGATGGTTTTATAGGACAGGAAGAAGTGGTGGGGGAAGGGTCTGTTCTTCGTAATTTTATAGAAACAGAAAATCTTCCTTCTTTAATTTTCTGGGGTCCTCCGGGTTCCGGAAAAACTACTTTAGCCCAGATAATTTCTAATCATATAGACGCGAATTTTGAGCGTCTTAGCGCCACCGAGAGTGGGGTTAAAGATGTTAGAGAAGTTATACAGAAAGCAAAGTATCTTTTGCAGAATAAAAATAAAAAAACCATACTGTTTATCGATGAAATTCACCGGTTTAATAAAGCACAGCAGGATGTGCTCCTACCCTGGGTCGAAGACGGAACTATAGTATTAATCGGAGCAACTACCGAAAACCCCTCTTTTGAAGTTATTTCGCCATTGCTTTCTCGTGTGAGGACTTATATATTAAAGCCTTTTACTCCTGGGGATATAAAGAAAATTATAAAAAGAGCTTCTACAGTCGACGCGGAGCTTAAGGATTTAAAGTTCGAAATAGATGAAGAAGCTATAGATTTTCTGACAAAAATTTCTTCCGGGGACGCGAGGGTAGCCCTCGATGTTTTCGAATCCAGTGTACGAGTTTCTGCTGAGGAAAAACGTAAAATCGACAAAGAATTGATCGGAAATATTCTCCAAAGACAGGTTATGTATGATAAGACCGGAGAAGAACATTATAATCTTATATCGGCTTTTATAAAGTCGATTAGGGGAAGTGATCCGGATGCCGCGCTTTACTGGATGGCAAGAATATTAAAGGGTGGGGAAGATCCTCTCTTTATTGTCAGAAGAATGGTTGTTTTGGCGTCTGAGGATATCGGTAATGCTGATCCCCGCGCGATAGAGGTGGCAGTGGCGGCAATGGAAGCCGTTAAGTTTGTAGGAATGCCCGAAGCAGGGATAATTCTTTCTCATGCTGTAACTTATTTGGCGGCGGCTCCTAAAAGCAACGCTTCCTATCTGGCGTATAATAAAGCTCGAAGATTTCTAAAAGAACATCCTAATGAAGCTGTTCCTTTGCATCTCAGGAATGCTCCAACCGAACTTATGAAAGAAGCCGGTTATGGTGAAAATTATAAATACCCTCATGATTATCCGGGTCATCACATAGATGAATCTTATTTTCCCGAAGAAGTGGATAAGGAGATTTTTTACGAACCAACCGAGCAGGGCTGGGAGAAAAAGATAAAGGAAAGACTGAAGAAACTCCGTGGGGAATAGGTATTAAGAAAATAGCCTTTAGCCATTAGCTTTTCGCTATCAGCTAAAAAACAAATGCAAAACTTTCATTTTTGTATTTCTACTCTATAACTGTTTTTTGGTGTTGTGGGGAATATTTAATACTAAAGGCAAAAGGCGAACAGCTAATAGCTCGGGGTGTGTGTTGTTGGTGGGGTTACTTAAGTTTTTCTAATTCTTCCTTTATTGCTTCTAATTCTTTAGTAAGATTAAGTATTTTTTCAGTCAGGACATCTTTTATTTTTTCTTTACTTTCCGTAAACTCTTTAGGAGTAATTTTTTCGATTTTGAAATCCCGGGGAATTCCGGTTTTGTCTTCTTTTATTTCTTCAAGCTTAACCGGAATTTCTAATTTCTTGTCTCCTCTTATAATTTTAAGATTGATTGTATTGCCGGGTTTTTCAATAAGGATCATTTCTTTTAGTCTTTCGAGATAAGGTATGTTGCTACCGTTTACTGCTATTATTATATCTCCTGACTTTATTCCGGCAGTTTCAGCTGGTGAGTTTTTTATCACATCTTTTACGATAACACCCATATTTAATGGAGCATTGTTTACGATTGTCAAACCAAGCCAGGCTCTTTTTACAACCCCGATTCTTTTTATCTGTTCTACGGTATTTAGTATATAGTTTATTTTAATTATTTCCGCGAAGTTTTTGTTATGACTAAAAAGATTCTCGGGGAAAACAGAACGGTTAACGCAGCCCCCTACGATTCCCAAAAGTCTGCCTTCGGAGTCGAAAACTCCGGCGCCGTTGTTACCGGGGGATAAAGGAATTGAAAGATTGAAAGATATTCCTTCGGGGCTTTGGAGGAATCCCATCCCGATTAATCCCATAGAACCGAATGAATTGCCGTGCACGTAACAAATTTGCCCTTGTTTTATTTCTTTACAAACAGGAGATAGCTTAAATTCTTTTGAGACTTTGATTAGATGCATTCCTGTAGAGGGATCACGTCCGATAACTTCTCCTTTGGAAAGGTTCCCGAATTTATCTTCTATATGCACTATTTGACCGATTCCGATAAAACCCACAGTGGCAATATGATTTTTTTCTACAACTGTGCCGGTCATTATCAGATTTCCGTTATCTGTGCATAGCGAAACAACGTAAGGAGAAATACGCCTCTGGAGTTCGACAACTTCTTGATCTATTTTTGAAAGGTAGGTAGCGAGAATAATTAATATCAGATTCATAATAATTTTATTAAATCTTTCTTAGAAACTGCCTCCGGAATAACTTGTTAATACAAAATTACCTTCCCTTTCGTAGTGTACTTCTGTATAGGGAGTTTGTTCTTCTTTGATAACGTAGTATTCTTTTGGACTTTCTTGCGTGATATTTTTTTCTTTAGGTGTAAGTAGGGGGACTAGTAATGTTCCTAATATTAAAAGAAAACATGTCCCGACAGCGAGACGGCGTAATCTGTAGATTTTTCTTCTTGGGAATCTCATAATATTTTTAAGTACTTTTTCAGAAGGTTTAGGAATTTCTATACTCCTAACATTTAAGCTGATGCTCTCGTAACTTTCGAGAATATTAGCGCAGTTGCCACATTTATCTATATGTTCTTCGACCACGAGTATATCAACTCTGTCCAATTCTCCGTCCATGTAAGCTGATAGTAACTCTTTAATGGTTTTACAACTCATTTACTTCCCCTCCAAAAAACTTTTTAACTCATCTCTGGCTCTACTAAGTCTGGATTTTACAGTACCTTTTTCTATTCCAAGCACATCTGCAATTTCCGTATAATCCAACCCGTTTATTTCTCTTAAAATTATTACCTCTTTTAGTTTTGGCGATAAATTTTTTATTCCCTTTTCAATGTCAAGTTTTAATTCTATATCTTTGTTTTTTGTTTTTAATTTGTCAAATAAATCCAGGCTCAATTTATTTTTTCTTTTTCTCCAATGATCGTATACCGTATTTCTTGCTATTGTTATCAAATAACTTTTCCAGTTCCTGATGTCCTTATTTTTAGCTTTCATTACCTTTATAAAAGTATCCTGTAGTAAATCTTCTGCTTCTGCTCGGTTCTGGACCATGCTGTAAATATATTTAAAAATATAGTCATTATAATCCAGAAATACCTGTTCAATATTCATAGATAAAGACGCAGGAACCCCTATATATGTTCCATTTTTCTATTTTTTTTGTAGATATACAAATTTACCTCAGCTAAAAAATTTATTGAGTCTCTTTTTTTCTAAAAGGAACCTAATCCTGCCCGCCAGGAATATTATACCGGAAAACAGGCAAAAAGCAAAGGCATGATATTTCTTTAAGTACCTCAGTAAGTCATTGTTGATAATTAAAATTCTTTTTTCTCTTAAGGTTTTTGTGAGTCCTCCTCTTATATGTGTAGCCCCCGAGTCCGGTGTATACAGAATTTTATATTTTTTAAGTACTCTTTTAGAAAAATCTACGTCAGAGAAATAGAGAAAAAATCTTTCATCAAAATGACCTATTTTCTCAAAGATTTCTCTTTTGATTAGAAGCGCGCATGACATAGGTTGTTCCACTTCGGAATGTTTAGAATAATCAAAGTTTCTTAATTTCCAGGATATAATTTTCCGGAAACCAAGGTTGAGTTCCGGGATGCCTAAGGTTCCTAATAAAAGAGAAATAGGAGTTGGGATTTTTCTAATTGATTTTACAATATTGTTTTTTTCGTCAATTAGTTTTGGAGCTACTATGCCCACTTTTTGGGGAGCGATATAATTTAACATATTCGCAACGGAATTTTTTTTAAGGAAAGTTGTGGGGGTGATCAAATAAATGTATTTTCCTAGTGATGATTCCAGTCCGATATTGATCGCTTTCGGATATCCCTCATTTTTGCTTAGAAATATGTTTTTTGTGTTGAATTCTTTTAATATTTCTTTAGATTTATCTTGTGAGTCATTATCAACGACTATACACTCGTGATTTAAATTTTGCTCTTTTATTGAAGATAAGCATCTCTTCAAGTATTCGCTACCGTTGTAATTGACAATTACAAAAGTGATGAGAGGAGTTTCGAGTATTGTTTTGCTATCTTTTTCCATTCGTATTCCTTATAATTGGAAACTTGTGAGAAGGTTTGTGGTTTCTCAATAATTGTTATAATCGCTTTGGCGATTTTTTGAGCGTCAAAGCCGACAGCTAAACCAGCAGAACCTATTAGGGTTTCAATTTCGGGATTAGCTGTTATAGCTATTATTGGTATACCTGAACGAAGATATTCATATATTTTCCCCGGGATTACCCACTTGCTGTCTTTTTCTCGTCCTCCTAACAAAAGAAGTATATCAGAATCCATTAGTTCATATAAAGCTTCTCTATGAGGTTTGTATCCCAATACTATGTGATTTTTAAGCGCAATCTTTTTAGCTAAGTCTTTAATATTTTTTTCGCTTGAATATCCAATATGTTTAAAAATTATTTTCTGCCTTAGATTGGGTTTGATTTTGAGAAGTATCTTTAACCCATCAAAGAGTAGATCCGGCTTTACAAATTCATTAAAAGTCCCCATAAATGTTAGGACAACACTTTTTCTCTTTTGCTTGTTAGTTCGTTCTGGGAAAGCATTCTCGTTGTAACCGTTTCTTATTAAATGAATTTTGTTTTTATTTTCGGGATATTGTTCCTTTAGATATTCACCTATTTTTTTTGTAACAGTAACTACCGCGGATGCCTTGTTAATACATTTTTTTTCAATTTTTTCAGCAATATATTCTTCGACTTTAAAGAAGTATTCTCCGAGATACCCCCCGGTCCACAGATCTCTATAATCTATAATGCAGGGAATGTTTTTGCTTAAGAACACGGTGAGTGCCGGGGAAAAAGGCGGACAGGATATGACTATTATATCGGGCCTTTTTATTTTTTTCCATAGAAAGGGCAGCCAAAAGACTTTGTTATCCGGAAAAGATAAATAATCACGTTTGCCCGATCCGGGATTCGAAACCTTTCCGGGTAATACATGTAAAGGATCTGGACAGAATGTTCTTATAATATTTAGGTTTTCTGTTTTGGATAAAGTCATATCTTTAGGGTAACTGTAGGGAGGATAAGGGGTTTGTATATCAATTTCCCATCCGAGTTTTTTTAAAACTTTTGGGATGTTGTATAACCTCTGTACTCCTCCCATGCCCATAGGTGGGAAGTAATATGTAATCCAGCAAACTTTCCGTTTTACTGTTCTGTCTCCTGTTTCCCTTATTTTGTATCTTTTCCTATAAAGTCCTCTGGAGTTACTTTGGCTTTACCGCTCGTACCCTGCATTAAATTCAAAAAAGGTT
>CAYWUC010000164.1:0-3063 GCA_964461395.1 uncultured bacterium | reverse complement strand
AGATTGTCTTGATCTCTTTGAAAAACATGGTATTTCATGGAGTATTTGGACATATAAAGATGCAAAAGCAATGGGGCTGGTGTATCCAAAGGATAATACTAAATGGATGTCTATGGGTAAGGATTTCAGATCAAAATGGCAATCCGGAGAACGTAGAAATACAACTATAGCGAAGGAAATATTTGAAGCGCTGGAAGAAAAGTTTTCATATTCTATTAGTGAAGACCTGAAAGACAAGCTATCGTTCCGGGTTTTTTCCCTTCTTGATGAGCTTCATATACACTACTTAGTAAAACCGGTGCTAAAAAACATTCCATGGAATGAGATGAAGGAATATCCTAAATCTTTTCTATGGAAAAACTGTGATTACTGGAAAGTATTCGCAGATCTTGTAAAATCCTACACGGCGGGTCCTGACTAATTGAATTATATAACATACGTATTACTTTAGTCCAATATCCAGAGTCCTAAGTCCAATGTCTTTGTTCGAACCGACAAAATAAAACCCAAAACCTTAAAACTACTCATTCACTTATATACTCATTTACCCACACGTTTATTATTCGTTTGATAGTTTTCCCGAACATTCGGGGCATAAGGTGATAGAATCTGCGTTTTCTTGATTAAATTTTATATACAATTTTGTCAGGATCATATTTGGAAATCCATAATGTTTAGTAAAGTCACCCATTGTTGGAAATGGAGACATTAGCTTTAGCATTTCCGCGTGTGTAAATACTTTTCCGTCATTATTTAGTGGTGCATCGCAAAAATCACAATTACTCATTTTCTCCTCCTGTTCTTTCGGTTTTGTTATAGTTTATATGTATTGATATTAATAAAAAAACACCATCATTAAGCCGTATAAGCTGATTCCGGGTGATTTTTTCAATGTTAATATATAATACAGAAGAAAGAGGGTGTCAAGGAATTTAACAGACGAATATCTATAGTCCAATGTCCAAAGTCCATAATCTAGAATAAGAACTAAAACCTAAAACCGAAGACCTGATACCTGAGTTCGACTAATGACCAGTGACTGGCGACTATGTTATCTATAAAAACCCCTTGACTTAAGCAGGTATTCTTCTTATTTTTTCAAAATAGAAGTAAGTAAAAGGAGATAAATATATGGAATTAAAGTATTCTTTAACAAAATCGGATTATTTAACGTATCAATTGTTCCAGGCATCTCAGTCGAAACATGTAAGGAAAATCAAGTTGATAACCTGGTTTTTAATTCCTTTATTGTATATTGCTATAGGGATTATAGGATTAGTAAATTTAATCATTTCAATCGGTGGTTCGATTTTATGGTTAATTATATTTCCCTATTTTACGCGTTGGGCTATTAAAAACAATTATTCGAAATTAATCGATGAGCAACTCGGTAATCGAATAGATAGAATAAGTAAAATAAGTCTGGAAAATAACCAAATACTTCTGTCTGATGAAACAATTGAGAGAAAAATAAATACTTCTGAGGTTTCGGGTATTTTTGAAATCGCAAGCCATGTTTTCATTCGCTTGCAACAAGGTGTTTCGATTATATTACCCAAAGATAAAATCGCAAAGGAAAGCGTAGCTTCTTTTGTTTCTGCGCTGGAGAATCAGACAGATACAATTAAAACAGAAATGTTGGATTGGAAATGGAAATAATTCAAAAAGCAAGACCAGGCCCCTCAATAATAATTTCTATAATGATGGTAATTTGCGTTACAATTAGTCTGGGAGCTCAATTGTCGCCTCATGATGCTGTAAATGCTATGGGTAGAGGTATTAATATGGGAAACACCCTCGATCCTCCCGGCGGAGAGGGTACCTGGAATAATCCGCCTGCCCAGGAGTATTATTTCGACGATTATAAAGATGCCGGCTTTACCTGTGTTCGATTGCCTATTACGTGGGGTTGGCATACCGATACAGTTTTGCCTTATACTATCGATTCTGCCTGGCTCGACCGTATTGAACAAATCGTCGATTGGGGTTTGAGTCGAGACTTATTGGTTATTATTAATATGCATCATGATTATTGGATTAAGGAAAACTATACCGAAGAAAATATCGCGCGTTTTGATAGTATATGGAGTCAGATAGCAGTAAGATTTCAAGATAAATCGGATAGCCTTATTTTTGAAATAATAAACGAACCTAATCCAATGACATTAGGACACGTGAACGAATTAAACGCAAGAGTATTGGAGATAATCAGAAGAACAAATCCAACACGCAATGTTTGTTTCTCGGGCCATAGATGGTCGAATTCAGAGGAACTTGTTCAGGCTTCAGTTCCTGATGATGATTATCTTATTGGTTACTACCATTCGTATGACCCTTATCCGTTTGGGCTCGAAGGTCCCGGAACATATGGATCGGATGCCGATATTGCTAAGACTGTGTCAAAATTTCAGGGAGTAGCTTCCTGGTCTGCCGAACATGATGTGCCTGTCATACTTGGCGAATTTGGTTATATAAACTTGTGCGAATATAATTCGCGTATGTGCGCCTACGCGACGGTTGTCGAAAAGTCCCGGGTCTATAATGTGGCATTCCAGGCCTGGGATGACGGTGGCGATTTTAGAATTTATAATAGAGCCCAGAGAACGTGGAACGAAATAAAGGATATTCTAATCTACACCTACCCCGAGTCACCCTACAAAATGAGTATTAATACTTTTGCCGATACATTAATTCATATACAGTGGAGTAACAGGACTACTGATAATGATAGTATTATTGTTGAACGTAAGGTAGATGATGGTAATTTTGAATTTTTCGCGAAAATCGCGCACGATGCTTCCGAATTTAACGATACAACGACAAGTACAGAAAAATCATATTACTATCGATTAAAAACAACTCTTGGCGACAGTCTTGAAATTCAATCGTACCCGATAATGATGAGTCTTGAATCTTCTGGTTTGCCCGAACGGGAAGAAGATTCAGTTACCGCTCGAATTCAACTTTTTAATAATTATCCTAATCCTTTTAATACTGTAACAACATTTACGTTTAATCTTCCGTCAAGATCTTTTGTAACATTGAAGATATTCGATGTAATTG
>CAYWUC010000163.1:0-13620 GCA_964461395.1 uncultured bacterium | reverse complement strand
TTTTGGGTTAACGGTTGCCTCTGAGCTTCTTAAAAAAGGCTGTCAGGTTACTGCTATAGATAAAGACGAGAAAAAGGTTGAATTAGCGTCTGAGTTTGCGATAGACGTTATAATAGCCGACGGAAGAGATAAAAAACCTTTGGAAGAGGCTGGAGTTTCTTCAGCTGATGCTGCTATCGTCTCTATCGGAGAAGACCTTGAAGCTTCATTTTTAGTTACTCTTCACCTAAAGGAGTTGGGAATAGATTGGATTGTTACCAAAGCTTCTTCTTCGTCTCAGGGTGAAATTCTCGAAAAAATCGGAGCTGATAGAATTATCTATCCTGAAGAGGAAATGGCAAAAAAACTCGCTGACCAGCTTGTTAACCCATCCATAATAAATTATCTTCAATTAAATGATAAGGTTGGCATAATGGAATCGGAAACACCGGATCCTTTTGTAGGTAAAACACCTAAGGGGCTTTCTCTGCGTAATAAATACGGTTTAAATTTAATTGCCGTAAAAAGAAAAGTTAAGGAAAAGAATGCCGCTGAAGTTGTTGAAGACTTAATTGTCGTACCTTCTTCGGATGAAAAAATAAAAGAAGGCGATACTTTAATTGTTATAGGTGACCAAAAAGCGCTCGAAAAATTCAAAAAAATGCAGCGTACCGGAAATGGACAGGATGAAGATTAAAGATTTTAATATAACAAGACTTCTTGAATCCCTACCAACGGGATTAATCTTGATAGATAAAGACAAAACGATAATCGAAGCCAATCCCGAGGCAAAAAAACTTTTTGGCGAGTATATAGAATCCAAAGATATAGAAGAAGTTTTTAAGAATGCTGAAAAAAGTGTTTTTGATAAAGTTTTTAAAGGAGAGCATGTCGAAAGAAGTGTGATTGAATTAAGAAGCTCGCTGATAGGTTTTAGCGCTTCTCCGGTTTTTGACGTTTCTGGTAGTATTATGGGTTGTTCGATTATTTTAAGGGATATAACAGAAATTCGTGAAATGGAAGAAGAATTGAGGAGAAAAGATCGCCTTGCAGCGCTCGGTGAAATGGTTGCAGGATTAGCACATGAAATTAGAAACCCGCTTGCTTCTATTAAAGCTGGTATCGAATCTTTATCCTTTAAAGGTGGAAAAGATAGCAATGATTATAGGTTTCAGGCAATAGTTTTACAAGAAATAAAACGTCTCGAAAGAATAGTAAATGATATGACGCTTTACGCTTCAGATAAGGATTTAATGAAATCAAAAGTGAATCTAAAAGGGTTAATTGGTGAAATACTATTGATGTTTGGGCAGGAAATAGCGGAGAAAAACATACATGTAAAAAATGATTTAAAAGGAAATCTTACCTGTTACGTTGATAGAGATAAAATCATTACTGTTTTAAATAATTTATTTTTGAATGCTATGGAAGCCATAGTAGAGAATGGAAATATTGAAATTAGTATTAGAAGGGGTAAAAAAAACATGATAATGCAGGTGAAAGATGATGGGGGAGGTATACCCAAAGATATTATTTCTAAATTATTCATTCCATTTTTTACTACAAAGAGTAAAGGAACCGGTTTAGGTTTGTCTATCGTTAACAGTATAATTCAGAATCATCACGGAACAATCAAAATTAAAAATGAAGGAAAAGGCGCTTGTTTTACAATAACTTTACCAAAGGAATAACTAATGTCCGAAAAAATACTTATAATAGATGATGAAAAAAATTTAGTTGAAGTTATAGAAGCTATGCTTTCTGAGTTTGGCGATAATGAAGAAGATTTTTATGAAATAAAAAAAGCTTATAATGCTTCCGACGGTATAAGTACAGCTATGAATTTTAAACCTGATGTAGTTCTTCTTGATCTTAAATTACCCGATCGTCCGGGGACAGAAGTTTTAACCGCTTTAAAAGAACAAGATAATGAAGTTCAGGTAATAATGATGACCGCACACGCCTCTATTGAGACAGCCATCAAATCAGTTAGAGAAAAAGCTTATGATTATATACAAAAACCTTTACCATCACGAAATCAATTGCAAAATCTTATAAAAAACGCTCTGGATAGAAGGCATTTACTTCTGGAAAAAAAGAAACTGATGATGGAAATATCTGACGCGAATATGGCGTTAGAAGAAGCAAATTTGGAACTCCATGAAGCAAAATCACATGTTGACCAAAAATTAAAAAATAAAGTTAAAGAACTATCCTTGTTAAATAAATTTTCTCTATCTCTTTTAGAATGCAATGATCTTGCCGGATTAATCGAAAGAATACCGGAAGCAGTTATGGAACTTACTGCGTCAAGTGGAATAATACTTATACTAAAAGAATCAAAAGCCGGTAAGTACAGCGTACATTCAATTGGAGGAGAAGTCGATTTATCTTACGGAGATGAAGTAAAGGAAGGGGAAGAACCATTTGGACTTGTAAATAATAAGGGTCCCTGGGAAACTGATGAATATATTTGTTCTCCATTGAATTATATGAATGACATCTTAGGCGTACTGGCAATAAAGAAAGCGAAAAAAGAAATATCTCCCGATCTCATACAGACTATAACCAGTAATCTTTCGATTTGTTTATATACCGGTATGTTAAATGATACTCTAAAAGCAAGTTATATTGAAGCGGTACTTTCTTTTATAAAGGTGGAAGAATCGGTGGATCCCGAGTTGAAAGCTCACAGTGAAAGAGTAAGTAAACTTTCTATACAAATCGCAAATACATTAGGTTTGCATAAAGGAGAAATAAGTAATATTAGATTCGCCGCGCTTCTTCACGACCTCGGTAAATTAGGAAAAGATGAAGAGATAAACTCTGAAGGTTTAAGCGCAAAGATAATAAGCCCTTTAAAATTTTTAAAGAAAAGCAGGAACATACTCGAACATTTATATGAGAATTATGATGGTTCAGGAAAGCCGGACGGACAAAAAGGAGATACTATTCCTATTGGTTCCAGGGTTATTCGTGTTGCTAATGAAATAGATAAGCTTAATTCGCTAGGTAAAAGTAAAAAAGAGATCATGAAAGAAATAGAATCAAAAAATAAATCTATATATGATCCGAATTTAGTAAAAACTTTAGGAAAAATTATTTAATCTTAATAATGTTTAATAACCTTACAGTTGGACAATACTGGAAAGAAAAATTTGGGGAGAAAGTTTACAGAATTAGTATCGATGGTGGTTTTACCTGCCCCACAAGAGATGGAACTAAGGGTTATACGGGTTGTTACTTTTGCGATGAAGAAGGTTCGGTAATCCATAAGAATGAATTACCCGATGATATTTCAGTACAAATTGAAAAAGGTATATCGAAATTGAAAAAAAAGGGTATAAATAAATTTATTGCTTATTTTCAGTCTTATACAAGTACTTACGCGCCTGTTGATATTTTACGCAAAAAATATTTCTCCGTGTTTAATCATGCGGGTGTAGTTGGTATTTCAGTATCCACAAGACCCGATTGTGTAAACGAAGAAAATGTAAATCTTTTATACGAAATCGCGAATGAATATTATACAATTGTTGAATTAGGGATTCAATCGGTTCATCAACGATCCCTGGATTTTTCGGGCAGAAAACATACCGTTTTAGATAGCAAAAGAGCGGTGAAAATGTTAAAACAGAAAGCAGGTATTGAAGTTGTCGCTCATGTTATTTTGGGTTTACCGGGTGAAACCAAACAAGATATGATAGAGACAGCTAAAACTATTTCCAAATGGGGAATAGATGGCATAAAACTACATCATTTATATATTGTAGAGAATACTCCTTTTGCCCGTGAATTCAAAAACGGCAATATTGAAATTTTTGAAGAAGTTGAAGATTACGTGGAAATAGCAAGGGAGTTTTTAGATAATCTACCTGAAAATATTATTATACACCGTTTTTCCGGTTATGCCGCTGAGGAGAGATTGATAGCTCCGGATTGGACTTCGAATCGGCACATCGCTAGAAATTTAATCTTAAAAGGAGTGAAAATATGATTTTTTTACTTGACAATAAACTAAACTTTGTTAATCTCCCATATTGGAGATTAATATGTTAATATTAATATTTTTGTCATATTCTTTTGGGGATATTGGAAATGATATTTCTGATTTCTTCGAAAGTTTGAATAAAACAGGAGGACCTACAGGGTTTGAAATACTACAATTGGATATGCACGCGAAAACTAATGGAACAGCAGGTAGCAGTTGGGATGGAGGAACTCACTCTTTATTTTCTAACCCTTCTGAAATTATGTACTTTTCGAATGAATCAAATTATACGCACAACTTCACCTTTTCTTATAAAAAACTACTTTTGGATATGAACACGAATTTTATTGGCTTTACTACGAGAAATGGTAATAATGCTTTTGGTTTTTCTTTTTTGGGCTTTTATTCCGGAGATATGGAATTACAAGATGATTCTCCGGGAGACCCTCTGGGAGTCTATTCGGGGGATGATATTATTTTAGGTATAACTTACGCAAGAAGTTTTGGAAACTTAAATATTGGAAGTACAGTTAGAACTCTAAGAGAAAGAATCTTTGAAGTTTCTTATTCGACCTATTCTTTTGATTTGGGAATGAGCCGGAGTTTTAAAGCTTTTAAAGACAAAGATTTTAGATTCGATTTATCTTTTCTTCACTTAGGTCCCAAATATGGTCCGGAAGGTTCAGATGAAGAATTTCGTTTGCCTGTTACGTGGCATCTCGGACTTAAAGGGGATTTTAACCCTTTATTTATTGGGTTTTCGGTAAACAAACCATTAAATACAAAGCTTCAATATATTATCGGAGCTGAATATAAAATAACTGACTACTTTTCTATCCGTGCCGGTAGAAAAGCCAAAAACCCTTTGGAAATGTATTCCTTTGGTCTTGGATTACATAAAAACAATATGTGTTTCGATTATTCCTTTGCTCCGACGGTTATAGATATTGAAGGTTCACATCTTCTGACAATTTCTATAGGATTATAATGACTAAATATTTGGATTTTGAGAAACCAATAATAGAGTTACGGGAAAGAATAGATGAGTTGAAATCTCTTAATGGGAATTTAACCGGAAAATATGAGATTGAATTAGATAAATTGAACGCTAAATTAGATAAAGCGAGAAAAGAGATATTTTCTTCGCTAACACCCTGGCAAAGAGTGGAAATGGCGCGGCATCCGGGGAGACCCTATACAAATGATTATGTAAAACATTTATTTTCTGATTGGCTTGAAATCCACGGAGATAGAAAATTCGCGGATGACGCAGCTATAGTGAGCGGAATAGGAAGTTTGGAAGGGGTTTCTTTTGTTGTAGTCGGGCACGAAAAGGGAAGAAAAACAGCTGAAAAAATTAAGAGGAATTTTGGAAGCGCTCACCCTGAGGGGTACCGGAAGGCTCTCCGCGTGATGAAATTGGCAGGAAAATTCAACTTACCTGTGGTTTGTTTTATAGATACAGCTGGAGCTTATCCCGGGATAGGAGCGGAAGAAAGAGGGCAAGCTTTAGCAATAGCAGAGAATATTAAGGAAATTGCTGTTATTCCGGTACCAGTAATTGTAATAATTACCGGTGAGGGAGGAAGTGGTGGTGCCTTAGCTATAGGGGTTGGTGATAAGTTATATATGCAGGAGTACGCGGTTTATTCCGTTATCTCTCCTGAAGGTTGTGCTTCTATTCTTTTTAGGGACCAGAAATACAGGAAAGAAGCTGCGGAATCGTTAAAAATAACGGCAGAGGATTTAAGAAAGTTTAAAATTATTGATGGTATAATTAAAGAACCTGAGGGGGGTGCCCACAGTGACTACGAGGAAGCCGCGCGTTTAGTGGGAGAAACGATACTTAACACTTATAATGAGTTAAAAGATATTCCAAGGGATGTTCTTATAGACAAGAGAATTGAAAAATTCGCGCAAATGGGTGTTTATGTAGAATAATGGCGTTAAGAGGCGACCTTAAAGATTTTGAATTGAATGACATATTCCAATTTATACAGATGGGGGGTAAAGAGGGAGCCCTTCATTTGTCGGGTAATAGTGAAGCTGGTGTTATTTATTTCGAACATGGTAATATAAAGCATGCTGAAACAGGTAAACATGAAGGTACTGATGCAATAAATTCTTTTCTAAAGTGGGATAGCGGTACATTTGAGTTCATAGTTGGAGAAAAAACGGAGAAAGTTACAATTAATCTTCCCGTTAACAATGTTATTCTGGAGGCTGCCAGACAGATCGATGAATGGAATAAAATGGAGGATGTTATACCTTCAGTTGAATTAGTTGTTGATTTTGTTGAAGAGCCGGATATTAGTGATATCGAATTAAGACCTCTTGAGTGGAAAGCACTTTCCATAATCAACGGAGAAAGAACGATAAAAGAAATCGCGGAAGAACTTAAAATGAAAACTTTTGATCTTGCTAAAATTTTGTATGGACTAATTCAATCAGGTTTAATAAAAGTTAGAAAAAAGTAAGGTTGCTTAAGAAAACGATTCAGGTTTCAGTAAAGGAGGAAAGTTGATGGACAGAAGAAATATTTGTATTGCGGGACACGCAAATTCGGGTAAAACAGCATTGGGTGAAGCAATATTATATAAAACCGCAATTACCAACAGATTAGGCTCTATTGATAACGGGACTTCAATTTTTGATAATATGAAGTATGAAAAAGAAAGAAAGTATTCGGTTAGCCTTGCCGCGTTTACATTCGAGTATGATGGCGTGGAAATAGACTTAATAGATACTCCCGGATATCTCGATTTTCAGGGAGAAAGGATTGCTGGTCTAAGTGTTTGTGATTCAGTGGTTATAGTTGTGGATGGTACTTCAGGAATGTCTTTTACAACAGGACAGGTGATCGAATATGCTAAAGAAAGAGGAATCCCCGCTTTATTTTATGTAAGCAAAATAGGTAAAGAAGGGGTTAATTTTGAGGGGGTTTTAAACGAAATAAGAGATGAGATAAAGAGCGGATTACTACCGCTTGTTATTCCATTATTCAAAGATAATAAGTTAGTCGGAGTTGCGGATACCCTGCAGATGAAGATTCATTTGCCGGAGGGTGCAAAGGATATTCCTTCAGAGTTTGAAAAAGAAATAAAACAATATAGAGAAAAATTGGTTGAAGCGCTTGCGGAAGTTGACGAAGAGCTTATGGAAAAATTTATTGAAGAAAAAGAAATCACAAATGAAGATTTAAAGAATGGCTTAAAAAGAGGATTTCTAACAGGAAAACTCTATCCCTTAATAACCGGGGATTCGATTTCTCTTCTGGGGATCGATTGCCTTCTTGAGTACATAAAAAAGATTTTCCCCTCACCTTCCGAGGCAAAACTTCCTTTCAAAATTGAATCAATTGATGGTCCAACCGTGGCTTTTTCATTTAAAACCAAAGTTGAGTCACACGTTGGGGAATTGAATTTAATAAAAGTCTGGAGGGGTAAAATTAAGTCGGGAGATACCTTGATTAATACCTCAACCGATGCTGAAGAGAAAATTAATCAACTGTTTGTATTAAAAGGAGATGAGAGGAAACAGGTGGATGAACTTAGCGCGGGTTCGATAGGTGCTTTGGTCAAGTTAAAAAATACTTCTGCTGGCGATACTCTGGCAGATCCTGGTAATCCTGTCAAGTTAGATAAGGCTAAATTTCCAAACCCAGTGGCAAAAATAGCCATCGAGGGGGAAACTGAAAAGGATAACGATAAGATATCCAAAGGGTTATCTAAACTCAAAAAATCAGATCCTACTTTAAATTATAACTTTGATTCAGAAACAAAACAATTGATTTTAAAAACTATGGGTGAGCAGCATTTACAGTTTGTAAAGTCGTGGCTGGAGGATAATTTTAGTGTTAAGCTTATAGAAAGCAAGCCGGGTGTTCATTACAGAGAAACGATACAGAAGAAAGCGGAAGGACATGCAAAATTTAAAAAGCAGAGCGGCGGGCGAGGTCAATACGGAGAAGTGTACCTAAAAGTCGAACCTCTTGAAAGAGGTGCGGGAACAGAATTCGCAAATGAAATTAAAGGGGGTAGTATCCCAAGCAAATATGTTCCGTCTGTTGAAACGGGTGTTAACGAAGCATTAAGTGTCGGAATATTAGCTGGTTATAGTGTTATTGACTGTAAAGCTACGGTTTATGACGGTTCTTACCATCCGGTTGATTCTTCTGATAATGCTTTTAGAAGATCGGGTTCGATGGCTTTAAAAGAAGCTCTTTTGAAGGCTTCTCCTTTTTTATTGGAACCTATACTTAAGGTTCAAACTGTTATAACCGATGAATATACTGGTGATGTAATGGGTGATTTAAATTCGAAAAGAGGGAGAATACTCGGTATCGATGCGAAAGGTAAGTTCCAGGTAATCAACGCTTATGTTCCTGAAAAAGAAATGTTTAAATATTCTTCCAGATTACGTTCTTTAACGCAGGGAACAGGAACTTATTCTGCCGAATTTGCCTTTTATGAGAGAGTTCCTGAAGAGATTGCCCAGGAAATTATGACGCAGAGGAAAAAGAAAGAAGAGGAATAATGTTTCTACTACTTTTAGCTCTTTTTGAGGGAGAAGTATTTCTGGTAGGGATTGATGCCGGAAGCTTGGGGAGAGGTTCTACCGGTTTAGCCTATCCTTCCAATGGATACAAGAATCCTGCTTCCGCTCTAATTCTTGAGCCATTCGTTTCTTTTACGGGTTCGAAGATGTTTGGAGATCTTGCTAATGTTGTAAGCGGAGGACTTAATCTTAGGCAGGATCAATATGGTTTCGGTTTACACTTTGTATTTCATTCAGTAGGAGATATCAGCGATACTAGAGAGGCCTGGGGTGATGAGAATGGTGACGGAGTGCCCGATCCCGGGGAGCCGTTTTATGATGATTTAATTAGTAGTTTTTCTTCACGTGAGGGAGCGGTTTTTACTACATATTCGAGGTGGGTAGGAGATCTTTCCGTAGGAATGGGTCTTAAGTTTATTTATCGGAAAATTCACGACGCGGTCGCGGTCGGAGCCGGAGCAGATTTAGGGGTTATATACCAGATGGAAGAATATTCGATCGGAGCAGCAATAAAGGATATTACAACTTCTCCTATATTTTGGGACGGAAGAACCGAACATATCGCGCCTTCTTATCAAATAGGTCTTGGATTTAATAAAAAGATAGGAAAAACACCAGTTCTTATGGAAGTTGATCTTATTCAGGATGATTATGGCTTTAATCATCATTTGGGACTTGAAGTTGGTATGAATGAATGGTTGGATCTTAGAGCTGGTTTTGTTAATAGTAATCAATTAACCGCAGGTTTTGGAATAGAAAAATCACGATTTTTAGTTGATTACGCGGTAAATGTACACGAAGATATGTTAGCATCTCATAGAGTTTCCTTATTGTATAAGTTGTAGATTCTTCGAATCTACGTCAAATAGTTAAATTAAAAAATTGTGAAATAGGAAAAAATAAATAAGGTATGGGGAAGACGATTTAACCATTCAATAATTTGCCTATTTAACTTGTTCTCCAACTTCTGAATTCTATATTAAAACAAAAATTAAGCTCTATACACTCTTTATGTTTTTTTGCATGGGGGTTTATGTGTTTTCTGGGTTAGAATACTAAAATAG
Source organism: uncultured bacterium (assembly GCA_964461395.1). Taxonomy (GTDB): domain Bacteria; phylum Hydrothermota; class UBA3072; order UBA3072; family UBA3072; genus JAFGHJ01. The sequence continues at coordinate 4,029 of CAYWUC010000163.1, read as the reverse complement.
AGGTATTTTAATGCATTTCAAGGAAAATCAGTGGATAACTCTATTCTTTGATTTGCTTTTTTAAATCATATAGTGTATTAAGAGCTTCTTTAGGAGACATATTATCCGGGTCGAGGGATTTTATTCTCTCTAATAAGATATTTTCAATTTGAAAAAGCGAATTCTGTCTTGTTTTCGGAGGATGTTTTCTTATAACCCTGTCATCATCTTTCAAATCCGCGAGTAAATCTTTTGCTCTAGAGATTACAATTTCAGGTAATCCCGCGAGTTTTGCTACTTCAATACCATAACTTCTGTCAGAAGATCCCTTTTTTACGTTTCTTAAGAAAATAACTTCTTTTTCTGTTTCTTTTACCGAAACATTGTAATTTACTACTGTATCATAAAATTCTTCTAATTCTGTTAATTCATGATAATGAGTCGCAAAAAGAACCATAGGTTTTTCCGGTACAGAATTAAGATATTCTATTACAGACCAGGCAATTGAAAGTCCATCGTAAGTACTTGTTCCTCGCCCCACTTCATCAAGAAGCACAAGACTTTTGTTTGTTACATTGTTTAATATGTTTGCGGTTTCATTCATTTCCGCGAGAAAAGTCGAAACTCCGCGTGCCAAATCATCGGAAGCTCCGATACGCGTGAATATACTGTCTATTATTCCGATATCCGCGCTTTTTGCGGGTACGTATGAACCAATCTGAGCCATTATTGTTATCAAAGCAATCTGACGTAAATATGTGGACTTTCCGGCCATATTAGGGCCTGTTAAAATAATTATGGTTTCTTTTTCGTTTAAATTAACTTCATTTGGTATAAATTCCCCTTCTTTTAGTATCTTCTCAACAACCGGGTGCCTTCCTTCTTCTATTTTAATACCTTTATCTGTTGATATTTTTGGGCGGCAGTAGTTATTTGTCAGAGCAAGTTCGGTAAAACCGGCTATTATGTCGGTTACGGAAACGGCATTTGCTGTTTGTTCAAATTCGCCAGTATATGTCTGTAATCTTTCAATTAAATCTTCAAATAGTTTTTTTTCAATTTCATTTTGTCTTTCTTCCGCAGTTAATATCTTCGACTCAAAGTTTTTTAATTCTTCTGTTATAAATCTCTCAGAATTAGTCAGGGTTTGCTTTTTTATATAATTCTCAGGTACTTCCTTAAGTTTTGCCTTGGTGATTTCTATATAGTATCCGAAAACCGAGTTATATCCTACTTTTAGCTTATCTATACCAGTTACTTTTCTTTGTTCTTTTTCGTATTTTAAAACCCAATTTTTACCTTCTTTCGCAACTGCCATTATTTCATCCAATTCAGAACTGTAGCCCTTTTTAAAAATTCCTGAATCACTTATTTTTACAGGAGGATCTTTTATAATCGAAGTATCGATTAAATTAATTGCTTTTTTTAAGTCTTTTATTTTTTTTACTTGTTTTTTAAATATAGAAACCTTCAGCCCAGAAAAAATTTTCTTTAATTCTTCTGAGAGTGAAAGTGATATCTTTAAAGATATAAGATCACGGGGAGTCGCTCTTGACACGGATATACGTCCATTGATTCTTTCTATATCATAAATGCCAGAGAGTTTTTCTCGGATTTTTTTCAGGATATCTCTTCTAAAAATCAATTCCTCAATGCCATCAAACTTCTCTTCAATTTCTTTTTTATCTGTAGAAGGGAATAATAACCATTTTTTTAGAAGACGGCTTCCCATTGCACTTGATGTCCTATCGATAGTATCTAAAAGAGCTCCTTTACGATCACCGTTAATTTTTTTTATTAATTCGAGATTTTTTATTGTGGCTCGGTCCAGTACCATACCATTTTCTGGATTAAAGCGTGATATTTTTTTGATATGCTTTAATGTGTTTTTTTGATTCTCGGTTATATAAGAAAGCAGTGCTCCGGCAGAACGAACAGCGGGAGAAGTTTCCGAAAAACCAAAAGAATCTATCTTCAAAATACCAAAATGGGATTTGATAAGTTCTAAAGAAAAATCTATATCAAACCTGTAAGGTTCAATTTTTGTAACTGGGATAGGTTCAGGGAAGTCGATTTGCATTCCTTCCGGAATTATTAATTCTTTGGGCGAGAGACGACTTAATTCATCGTTCAAATTTTTTACTTCTCCTGATTGAAATTCTCCCGTAGAAATATCAGAAAAAGAGATCCCATATGTGTTTTCGTTCTTTATAACTGAAACAAGATAATTGTTATCAGTTTCATTTAAGAGAGAAGGGCGCATTACAGTTCCGGAAGTTATAACTTCGACAACTGCACGATCTACGAGACCTTTAGAAGTTTTTGGATCGCTTATTTGTTCACAAATAGCTACTTTTTGACCTGAACTGACCAGCTTATCTATATATGTGTCAGCCGCTTTAATAGGTATGCCAGCTAGTGGTGCTCTAACACCATTTCCCATAGGTTTTGAAGTTAGAGTGATATCTAGAATTTCAGAAGCTACCTTTGCATCTTCATAGAAAGTTTCGTAAAAATCACCTATGTGAAATAATAGAACTGAATCTTGATATTTCTGTTTTATTTGGAGATATTGTTTAAGGAGTGGAGTCAAAAGCTACAAAACCGTGAAAACCTTTATTTTTTAGATCTTCAAGATATTTCTCGACTTCGCTGCGGTTCTCGAATTTTCCAGAACAGATTTTCGAATAACTGCCTTCTTCCTTCACAAAATATTCTACATTATTTTCTTTAAGTTTTGCGAGAAAATATTCGAGCCATTTCTTGTCTTCGTAGGCTCCAATCTGTATTGTATAGTATCCGGTCCTTTTTTCCGATGATTCAGATTCTGTTTTTGTTTTTTCGATACTATCTTTTTCTTCAGCAATATGCTTTTCGGGAATGTTTTTTGTGCCGATTTCGGATTCTTTATCTTCCTCCTTTGTTGCTAATTTCAGGAGAATTGCTTCCATTTTTTTTGATTTTGTTGAATCTCCCACATTTCCGTAACAATATTTTAACCAATAACATGTTTTGATAAACATTGCGGATTTTGTGCCATTTTTAAATATTAATTCAAAATGATCTATAGTCTTTTCGAAATCACCTAAAAGGTAATAAAGCATACCGATTCGGAAAAGGGAAGAATCCGCGTAAGGACTTTTGGGTGACTCTTTTATGATTTGCCTGTAATATTCAACAGCTTTGAAGGGATCTTTTATTTTTGAGGCTTCTTGGTATTTCTCTTTTAGCGGAGTTCCCGAGCTGATAAATACTAAAACAAGGAGGACCATATGCTTGTTTTCAATACGTGCTTAACTCCAATGTCCCAAAAGTCCCGCAGTTATTGCACTTCCAGCTAAATTTATCAGTTTCACTGGCGCATTTAGAACATTGAAATAATTTATTTTTTTCCATTTTATTCTTAATTTTAGTAAGATACGGAGAAAGTAAATCGCTATCTATCTCATTAGAAATGATGGCTATAGACAAAAGAGTGTTATAATCGTTTAAATCAAAGTTTTTTATAGATTCCTCGAGAATTTCGTTTGCTTTTTCTGATTGCCCTCTTTTCTTCAAGATAGAAATATATGAACTAAGTATATATATGTTATCAGGATTTTCTTCAAATTTACTTTTTAAATATGGTTCAAGAACTCCGAACTGTCCCTCTTCGAACATGTATTCTTCCAGTAGCGGTAGATATAAAAAAGCTTTACCGGGGTCGATCGATATACTTTTTTTAATAAGTTCAATTCCTCCGCTTTCGTCCCCCTGTGAAATCAAAAGTTTACCGTGCAAATAGTATGCATAGGAAACATTTCCTTTTTCCCCTATTGAAATAAACTTTGCCGCTTTTTTGGAATTTTTTTGGGATACTTCTGTTACAAGTTTAGTCGCGTAATTGGCAAGCTCTTTCTGGTCGAAGAATTTTCTTGCTATATTAAAAGCTTTATCCCATTTTTCTAATTTTTCATAAACAAACATTAATTTATCTGATATTATAGTATTTTTTGGATTTGTATGGTATATTGTTTCGAGCATTGGGAGTGCTTTTGCCCAATCTTTATT
>CAYWUC010000162.1:0-2089 GCA_964461395.1 uncultured bacterium | reverse complement strand
TGCTGCCGATATAGTTGCTATACCGGTTCTTATAGGAATGGAGGTTGATGAACTTTCGTTACCTCCGAGTTTTATCCCCCAGGTTAAGAATGTAATAAGAGGTTTAAGTTTGAAGGAATGCAAGGAGTTATTGAAAAGAGTAGAGAAAAAGGGATCGGCTAAGGAAGTAAGAAAATTCTTGAAGGAAGAAATGTTAAGCAGATTCCCATCTCTTAAAAACATATTAGTGGAGGTTGAAGATGATTGAAATTATTGATGATCTGCCTCAGCAAATTGAGGAGGCTATTGATCTTGGTTCCGCCGCGGATTTTGAGTTTAAGGGAATAAAGAATGTTTGTATTGGAGGTATGGGTGGATCTTCTATTGGAGGAGAATTGCTTAAAGTTCTTTCTAAGAAGTATTCGAAAATACCATTTGCTGTCGTACGGGATTACGAATTACCTGGTTTTGTCGGTAGTAAGACTTTAATGATTATAGTGAGTTATTCCGGTAATACAGAGGAAACTTTATCCCTCATGGACCAGGTAGGGAATAAGGCTAAGATTTTATGTGTTACAAGTAACGGGATAGTAGAAGATAGAGCTAAAAAAGAGAATTTACCTTTGATATCCATACCAAAAGGGTATCCCCCCAGAGGCGCGATTGCTTTTCTATTTTTCCCTGTGTTAGAAGTTTTGCGAAAATCGGGAATAATTAATTTGAAAAAAGAAGATATAGATGAAACTATAAGTATTCTTTCCGATAACAGTGAAACCGCGAAGGCTTGGGCGGAAGAAATTAGCGGAAAATTGAAGGAAAAATTACCCTTTGTTTATTCTCTTTATGATTTCGGTGTAATCGCGAGAAGATGGTGTACTCAGATTAATGAAAATTCAAAGTCCCTTGCTCATTTTGCCGTATTTTCTGAGTTGAATCATAATGAGATAGTGGGTTGGGAGAACCCGAAAGAGATTCTTAAGAGAATTTTTATTTTCATTTTGAGAGATAGAGAAGAAAGCGATCAAATGAAGAAAAGAATCGAGATTACAACCGAATTAATCGAGGATGTCGCGGGAGAAATTATGAATGTGTATGCGGAAGGGAAATCACGTCTTGCGAAAATGTTTTCACTTATACAAAAAGGAGATTATCTTTCTTTCTATCTTGCCAGAAATTATAAGGTTGATCCTCTGCCGGTTAAAAGGATTCAGGAGTTAAAAAGAAGGCTTGCTGAATGACGGTTGTTATCCCTCTTGCTGGTTACGGAACTCGTCTGAGACCGCTGTCTTTCAGCATTCCGAAACCTCTTTTGTTATGTGGCGGAAATACTGTATTAGGTTTAATTTTTAAATCTATAGAAAATCTTGTTCCCTCAGAAATCATTCTGGTGATTGGATATAAAGAAAAATTAATTCGCGATTGGGTAAAAAGGAATTACAGCAATTTACCTGTTAGTTTTGTAACGCAGGAAGAACCCAAAGGTTTGGGACACGCGGTTTGGAAGGCGGGAAGGAAAATTAACGGGAATACTGATGTTCTGATTTACCTCGGAGATTCAATATTCGATATGGAGTGGGACACAATAAAAAAAGGAAAAGGAAATTTTATTGGAATTAAAGAAGTGGATGAGCCCAGTCGATTTGGAATTGTTGAAATAGAAGAAGACAGAATTGTTGATCTGGTAGAAAAACCAGATGATCCGGTTTCAAATCTTGCCGTAGTTGGGCTTTATTATATAAAAAAATGGGCTTCTTTATATAAACACCTCGATTCTTTAATCGGGGAAAGAATGAAAACGAAGGATGAATACCAGTTGACCGATGCGTTGAAATTGATGCTGGAAAGAGAAAATATTGAACTAAAAGTGCTTCCTGTAAGAGGATGGTATGACTGCGGTAAGATAGATACTTTACTAAAATCCAATAAGGAATTATTAAAAGCTCCTCCCGATTGGGTGGATTTTAAAAACAGTACGCAAAAATTTTCTTATATTAGTAGTTCTTCTGTGTTGAAAAATTCTAATTTGGGTAATTTTGTTACTGTGGGAGAGGATTCATTAATAGAAAAATCGAGTATTGAAAACTCAATTATCGGAAATGAGGTTAAAATT
>CAYWUC010000161.1:0-1928 GCA_964461395.1 uncultured bacterium | reverse complement strand
TTCAATTTTGAGTCCGTTAAAGGCGTTAAAATATCTTTTCAAAAAACCAAAAACTTTAAGATATCCATTTGAACTTAAAGAACCCGCAGAAAGATATAGAGGTTTACATCTAAATGATTGGGATCAGTGCACAGGTTGCGGGAATTGCGCGGATATTTGTCCTAATGAGGCAATTCTTATGAAAGAAATACCGGAAATCGAGGCAAAAGATGGAGAAAGAAACGAACGTCCCGAAATAGATTACGGTAGATGCTGTTTTTGCGGATTGTGTGTCGATATTTGTCCTACAGGGTCCCTACGGCTATCCAGAGATTATTTTCATATCCATTTTGACCCCAAGACCTTCAAGCTTCTGGCGAAAGATGAAAAAACAGACGAAGAACACTTTCTTCCTGAAGGAGAATATTCTATTCTCAAAGCGTCTCTTACTCACCGAAGAGAAAATTATGAAGGGTTTAGTTCTGATTTAGAATACTCACTGTTTGACCCTGAAAGAGTTCAAATGTCGCAGGCTTCGCCCAAAGAGAGAAAATCCTCTTTTATTGAGCAGGTAAAAGGATTTAGCGCACAGGAAGCCCAAAAAGAGGCGAATCGATGTTTGGAGTGTAAATTATGTGAGGAAGTTTGTCCTGCCGGTATGAATATAGTTGATTATGTACGCAATTTGTGGGAAGGGAATTTAGAGGAAGCTGTCAGGGATATTTACAAAACAAATCCGTTACCTGGTGTTTGTGGTAGAGTTTGTACGCATAATTGTGAGTCTGCGTGTGTTCTTAGTCATAGAGGTGAGCCGGTATCTATAAGGTGGTTGAAGCGTTATGTTGCGGATAATCTTTCTCTTTCCGAATACCAAAAGGTGCTTGAAACAGAAAAAATTAAGTCGGTGGGGAAGAAAATAGCTATCGTTGGCGCGGGTCCCGGAGGTCTGGCAGCCGCTTATTATCTCAGGTTGATGGGTTATGAGGTGGTTGTTTTTGAAAAGTTGCCTGAACCCGGTGGGATGCTCCGATACGGTATTCCTGAGTACCGGCTTCCCTATGAAGCTCTGGATAAAGATATTGAGTATATAAAATCTGTGGGAGTAGAAATTAAATGTAATACTTCTGTCGGGAAAGATATTTCTCTTGCGGAACTTCGAGATAATTATGACGCGGTTTTTGTGTCCACTGGTTTTCATAAAGGTCGCAGTACCGGAGTTCCAGGAAGTAAAAACCCTCACGTTTTCCAGGCAATCGAATTACTTAGAAAAGTAACAATGGGAGAAGAAATTGAAGTTACCGATAAGATTGTGGTAATAGGTGGGGGAGATGTTGCCATGGATATTTCGAGAACGCTTGCCAGATTACAGATGAAGAAATTTAAAGCGGTTGATATTACGCTTAGTGCTCTGGAAACGAGGGATATTATGCCTGCCACTCCGGAAGAAATAGAAGAAGCTCTTGAAGAGGGTATTAAGATGTATCCGGGATGGGGCCCTGAGAAAATAATTTTAGAAAAGAAAAGTGTTAAAGGTATGGCGATGAAAAAATGTTTAAGAGTTTTTGACGAAGAAGGCAAATTTAATCCTGAATTTGATGAAAAGAAGAAAAAAGAATTCGAGTGTTCGATGGTGGTTGAAGCAATAGGGCAGGCCCCTGATTTTACTTTCTTATCAGAAGACATAAAAGAAAAACTTAAATATGAGGGAAGAAGGATGAAAGTTGATGAATATGGGCAAACTTCATTGCCCTGGTTGTTCATAGGTGGAGATATCCTTAGAGGTCCTGATGTAATTAACGCTATCGATACCGGACATAAGGCCGCAAAGGGTATCGATAAATTTATCTCGTCCAAAGAGAAAAAATAAGTTAGAAAGAATGGACAAAGAAGATATCCCAAAAGAGACAGTAGAAAGACTTCTCTTTTATACAAAGTGCCTGTCGACTTTT
>CAYWUC010000160.1:0-6298 GCA_964461395.1 uncultured bacterium | reverse complement strand
ATGGCATAGAAGTATAGAGGGTGGAATACTTGAAGATCCCTGGAATGAGTTTCCTAAAGATGCTTATGAATTCACTCGATCGCCGGAAGATGCTCCCGATGCAGCTGAAACGGTAGAAATAACATTCGAAAAAGGGATTCCGACAGCCATTGACGGAGAAAAACTTCAGCCTGTGGATTTGCTTGTTCAGCTAAACAAAATAGGTAAGAAACACGGTATCGGTATGGTGGACATGGTTGAAAATCGCCTTGTGGGTATTAAATCGCGGGGAGTTTATGAAACCCCCGGAGGAACTATACTTTACGAAGCTCATAAGCAATTGGAAAGTATAGTCCTCGACGCTAATACGCTGCATCATAAAATGGATGTCGCGAATCTTTACGCGCGATTGGTTTACAACGGATTATGGTTTTCTGAATTAAAGGAAGCGCTCGACGCTTTTATAGATAAAACGCAGGAAAAAGTAAGCGGAGTTGTCCGTATTAAACTTTACAAAGGGAACGTGATTACGTTGGGACGAAAGTCTAAGTTTTCAACTTATCGAGAGGATTTCGCTACTTTTGGAGAAGACAAAATTTATAACCAGAAAGACGCGGAAGGTTTTATTAATCTTTTCGGTTTGCAATTAACAATACGAGGTTTACAGAAGCTTAAAAAGGAAGATAAACTTTAGGAAGAAAAAATGGGGAAGGAAAAAATCTGGAAAGGGCGTTTTACTAAAGGGACTGCACCGGAAATGGAAAAATTCAGTCATTCGATTAAGACAGATAAACTTCTGTACGCGGAAGATATTGCCGTGAATAAAGCATGGGCTAAAGCGTTAAATAAAATCGGAATTTTATCAAATAAAGAAACCAAGGAAATTTTAGCCGCGCTCGAAGTTATAAAAAAAGAATTCGAAAGCGATAATTTTCTTATACAACCGGGTGATGAAGATATACACAGTGCAATAGAACGCAGATTAACAGAAATCGTGGGAGAGGCAGGTAAAAAAATTCATACGGGACGCAGCCGTAATGATCAGGTAATGACGGACGTGCTTCTTTATCTGAAAAAAACTGTTTCGTTAGTTCTTAAACAAATAATAGAACTCGAAAAAGTTATTGTCGATGTTGCGAAAGAGAACATCGATTTAATAATGCCCGGTTATACCCACCTTCAGCAGGCTCAACCCATTCTTTTCTCGCATTATCTGCTCTCTCTTTTCTGGTTAATCCAAAGAGATAAAGAATCTTTATTGTTAGGCTTAAAGCATTGCGGATTTATGCCCTTGGGTTCGGCCGCCTTATCAGGTACAGGTTTTCCCGTCGATTTGCAATCGATTGCGCGGGATTTAGGTTTCGAGGGGCCCGGGCAAAATAGTCTGGATGTAACAGCTCATCGTGATATCCCTACGTCTATTAGTTTTTCTCTGACATTGATAACGTTACATTTGAGCCGTTATGCGTCGGATTTGATATTATGGTCGAGCCAAGAATTTGGGTTTGTTGAAATAGATGATAAGTATGCCACAGGCAGCAGCATTATGCCCCAGAAAAAAAATCCTGACAGTCTCGAACTCATAAGAGGCAAAGCGGCTTCCGCGATAGGGCATCTTACCGCGCTTCTAACTATATGCCATGGACTTCCTCATTCTTATAACCGGGATTTGCAGGAAGATAAAAAACATATTTTTGAGATTGTTGAAATAGCGAAAGGGTCGCTCGAGATTTTCGCCGGAGTTTTAAAAACTTTAGCAATAAAAAAAGAAACTATTGCGACCAAACTTTCTTCCACGCTTCTTGCTACAGAAATAGCGGATTATTTAACAGGAAAAGGTACTCCTTTTAGAAAAGCACATGAAATTACCGGAGAGATTGTAAAGTGGGCTGAAGAAAATAGTATTCCTTTAGATAAAGTGTCTTTAAAAAAATTGAAAGAATTCTCTTCTTTTTTCGATGAAGATATTTATAGCTATCTCAATTTTGAAAAGGCTGTCGCACGGCGTAATCTGATGGGTGGAACAGCGGGAAAATCCGTTAAGGGGCAAATAAAAAAAGCAACCGGGATTATAAAAAGTTCTATGTCCAAACTTTAATCAAGCGAGGATGTGAAAATGTCTAAAAGTAAGAATAAGCGTTTAGAAATAGTGAGAAGTATATTAAATGAGAATAAAATACATTCCCAGGTCGAATTAAAGGAAAGACTGGAGGAAAACAGAATGAATATTTCTCAGTCTACTCTTTCTCGTGACTTGAAGGAACTCGGTTATATAAGAGCACCCATAGGAGATGGCACATATAGGATAATCAAAGTCGAGGGGGGAGAGGAGCGACTCGATCTTCTTTTTAGATTAGGGTTGGTGGAGTTGTCTTACGTGAATAACATTATTGTAATAAGAACAAAAACAGGAAATGCCCAGGCTGTTTGTACGGCTATAGACCACGCGAGAGTAGACGGGATTGTCGGAACTCTCGCGGGAGACGATACTATTTTTGCTCTGGCGAAAAACAAAGCAGTTGCGATTAGGGTCGTAGCAGAACTTAAAAAGTATATAGGATAAAAACTAAGCTCTTCGCTTTTAGCCATTGGCTTTTGGCTAGCCGAGTTTTCAAAAATATAAATTAAAAATTTCTAACTGTCTAAAGCTAATAGCTAAATGCTAAAGGCAAAAAGCTTAATGTAAATTCTACTTAAAAACAACCGCGACGCCGTTGGCGGTTTTATCAATTTTAACGTGTTTTGTTTTTCTTACCACATGATGTTTCCATGGGCCTTTACCGACAACGCCATGATGCTTAGATACATATACCGTAGGGTCAACATCATATTCGACAAGCATAATCCCATCTGCCCCAATTTCGCGAGCTTTTTTAATCATCAAAGCATTTAATTCGACTCTTCGCGCGTTTTTGCCTAAATGAGCTTCGATTACCCCGATAACACGATGAGGTCTTTTGATTTTATTGCTTATAAGTACAATATCGGCATTGGCGGGTTTCGAAGTTTCTACGTATGATTCATCGATTTTTGTATATGTAACGTTTGAAGAAGAACAACCAATTACTATAAAGATTACAACAAGTAAAATTGCAAACTTTTTCATTTGGTCTCCTTTTGGTTTTATAAAAAATTAGCCTTATTCTATATTAAGCTTTGGCTTTGAAGACTACTGTGGTAAATAGTTCGATTATAAAACCATAAATAATTCCCATTACCACAGTCATTATGAAAAGCATATTAGGCGTAAATTGCCCGCCTGCTGCAAGCATGCTGGAAAAACCCATAGGTATACTAAAAATAAGTCCCATAATTGGACCATGAAGCCACCATTTCATTTTCAAAGCACTAATACCAATTGCAACCCCAATTAACGTTCTACCAGTTACAATTGAAAAAGAGATAACCCAGGGCATCTGTCCGTTCGATGATGCAAGCAACCAACAAATAATTCCACAGATTAAACCAAAGATCGTAGCAATTGTAATTCTTTTTCCCATAATAAAAAACCTCCTGTTAATTTTTTAAATTATAGAGAATTTTTAATATAATGTCAAGGGATTTTATAGTAATTACAATTTGAGAAAAAACCCTTGACATCGAGGCTGATTGTGTGTATATAAATATTATAAGTAAATGTGTTTAAACGAATTAGCAATAGTAAGGAGGTAATTTTATGACAAAGACACGTGCAGATGTTGTCGCAAATATTTCAAAAGGAACGGGAATCCCGGTAAAAGAAGTTAGGTCGGTAATCGAAGCTTTTCTTGAAGAAGTTAAAGAGGTTTATTATTCTAATAATAGAATTGAGCTCAGAGGCTTTGGCGTTTTTGGAAATAAATTTCGAAAAGGAAGAATAGGAAGAAATCCCAGGACCAATGAAGAAGTGAAAATACCCGGCAGATGGATGCCTACTTTTAAACCTTCAAAGGTTATAAAGAGAGAAGTTGAGAAAAAATATTTTCCCGAAGATTAACACCCGTAGCTCAATGGATAGAGCGTCCCGCTCCGGCCGGGAAGGTTGAAGGTTCGAATCCTTTCGGGTGTAAGTAGTTTTCAAGAAATATCATGGGTGCTAAAATAGAAGAGTTTTTGAGCAAAGTCATCGAGCTTGAAGGTTCAGATCTTCACATTAAAGCGGATGAACCCCCTATAGTAAGAGTGCAGGGAAATTTGCAAAGAATTGAGGGTTATAATCCCTTTTCCTCTGAAGAAATTCAAAATATCGTTTTCGAAATAATGACCGACGAGCAAAAAGAACGTTTTAAAAAAGAATGGGAACTCGATGTTGCTTATGAACTTCCAAAGAAGGCAAGGTTCAGGATGAATGTTTTTCTTCAAAGAGGGAAAGTCGGTATCTCTGTCAGAGTTATTCCTATAAAGGTTAAAACAATAGATGAATGGAAACTTCCGGATATATTAAAGAAAATTGCTCTCTCATCACACGGTTTTGTACTTGTAACCGGACCAACCGGCGCGGGTAAATCGACCACACTCGCCGCTATGATAGAGCAGATAAATTTAACAGAAAAAAAACATATAATTACAATCGAAGATCCTATAGAGTATGTCTTTGAAGATAAGAAAAGTGTAATTGAGCAAAGAGCTATAGGGGTAGACACTAATTCTTTTGAAGACGCGCTTAAGAGGGTGATGAGGCAGAATCCTGATGTTATAATGATCGGAGAAATGAGAGATAAAGAAACAATAGAAAAAGCGCTTAACGCCGCGGAAATGGGTTGTCTTGTTTTTGCGACACTTCATACTCCCGATGCGCCTCAAACAGTTGATAGAGTAGTAGATGTTTTCCCTCCTGAGCATCAACATCAAATTCGGGTACAATTTGCATCGACAATTCAAGCCGTAATAGCTCAAACTTTACTTAGAAAATCTGACGAAAAAGGAAGGATCGGGGCGTATGAAATTCTTATTGGGACAAAAGGTGTTTCCAATGCTATCAGAGAAGGTAAGATCGAACAAATTTATAATATAATAAAATCCGGCGGGCAGTTTGGGATGAAGTTACTGGATGATTATTTGAAAGAGCTTTATCTGAGAGGACAGGTTGATTATGAAGAAGCTTTGTCTAAGGCTTCCAACCCAAAAATGTTTGAATCGTCTTTAGCTAGAGGTTAAAATGTCGGTTAATATTGGAGATCTTCTCAATAAAATGAAAAAAGACGAAGTTTCCGATCTTATTTTAAAGGTTGATTCTGTCCCTATAATGAGAAAAGATAGAGAGCTTATCAAGTTGGAGGATTATGGTTCTGTAAAAGAGGAAGATATAAGAGATATAGCAGCAAGTGTCATGTCACGTAAGCAATTAGAACAGTTTGAGCATGATAAAGAAATGGATCTTGCTGTTAATGTCCCGGGGCTTTCCAGATTCAGGGTAAATGTTTTTATGCAAAGAAAACGTCCCGGAATAGTTTTTCGGCTCATCCCGTCTGAGATACCGGAGCTTGGTAGTTTGCAGTTACCCTCAGTTTTGGAAGATTTTGCAATGAAACCAAGAGGTCTACTGCTCATCACTGGTCCTTCCGGTTGCGGAAAATCAACAACGATTGCTTCTATAATTCAATATATAAATGAGAGAAAAACAACCCATATAATAACAGTAGAGGATCCAATCGAGTTTATATACGAGGATAAAAAAGCAGTTATAGACCAGAGGGCTGTTGGTTATGATACGCATTCTTTTACTTCCGCTGTGAAGTTTGCTTTGCGCCAGGATCCTGATGTTATAGTTGTCGGAGAAATGCGTGACAGAGAATCGATACAGATAACGATAACGGCAGCGGAAACTGGGCATCTGGTTCTTTCGACCTTGCATACAAAAAGTTCTATTCAGACTATCAATAGGATTATAAATATATTTCCTCCTCATCAGAGACGACAGATAACGCTTCAGCTTTCTGCGAATTTGCTTGGGATAATATCTCAGGATTTGGTAAAAAACAGGAAAGATGGGGGACTGATTGCGGTTACTGAGACACTTGTTTCGATAGCGGCTGTTAGAAAATTGATAAGAGAGGGAAAAACTCATCAATTGTATTCCATTATGCAGACTCGAACAAAAGAGGGGATGCAGACCCTAAACAAATCGCTGGTTAAACTTATAGGAGAAAAAGTTGTTAGTCGTAAAGAGGCGGTAAGTGTTTCGCCTAATCCTGAAGAGTTAAACGAGATGTTGGTAACCGATAAAATATAAAAACTGTTCTGTTAGAAGTTTTAATCTTTCGCGTTTTTCGAAGAGTCTTGCGTTTTTACCTAAATCAAATATTGTTTAATGAGAGAATAATCGGTGGTTGATTTAATT
>CAYWUC010000159.1:0-1588 GCA_964461395.1 uncultured bacterium | reverse complement strand
CCATCATTTTTGCCGTGAGTTACAAATAAGCGGGTTTTTCCTTTATTGTCGACAAAATCGTCTTTAAATTCTTTGTAATTTTTTTTACTTAGTTCTTCTTGATAAGTGTGTTGGAGGAGAGCCGCAAGTATGTTTTCTGCGCTGTTACTCTCTAAAAGTTCCTGTGACATTTTCACATATTCCTTATCGACCTTTGATTTTACGATTTCTTCTAAATCTGATTTTATTTTAAGTTTTTTTGTTTCTATGATATCTTTAATTTGAGGTATTTTTTCTCTTCTGATATCTGTTTTTGCAACTCTTTGAATGAATTTCAATTTTCTGTATTCCGCGGGCGTTACGAAAGTGATAGCAATTCCTTCCTTACCCGCTCTGCCGGTTCTTCCTATCCTGTGTACGTAAGATTTTGGATCCTGCGGGAGGGCATAATTAATTACATGAGTAAGATTTTGAACGTCCAATCCTCTTGCCGCCACATCGGTTGCTACGAGAATATTTATGAAGTGTTTCTTGAATTTATTTAATATTTTCTCTCTTAAGTGTTGTGATATGTCTCCGTGTAGAGCATCTACGTCGTAACCGCGTTCCATTAGATGTTTTGCAAGATTGTCTACATCGATTTTGGTTCTGCAGAATATTAATCCGTAAAATTCATCTTCGATATCTATAATTCTACAAAGGGCTTCGAATTTGTTTCCGGGATGGACTTCAAAATATATTTGATCGGTTTGGCTTACAGTAAGTTCGCCATGTGTTACCCTGAAAATATCATATTCCACCATATATTTCTCTGCTATATTTATAATTTCCTTTGGCATGGTAGCCGAGAACAGCATAGTTCTTTTTTCTTCTGGGGTATGCTCCATAATCTTTTTTACGTCCTCAAGAAAACCCATGTCCAGCATTTCGTCCGCTTCATCGAGTATTAGATGAGAAATTTCATCCAGTTTTAAAGTACGGCGGTTAAGATGGTCTATAACCCTTCCGGGTGTACCGACAACTATATCGACGCCCTTTTTTAAACTTCTGAGTTGCCCGGAAATTGCCTGTCCGCCGTATATGGGAACGGTTCGGAGTTTTTTATTTCCTTTTAGTGAATTAATTTCTTCTGCGACCTGAATTGCAAGTTCTCTTGTTGGGGTAAGTACGATTGCCTGTACGTTTCTTGATTGTTCGCGAAGAAGTTCGATTAACGGAAGGCCAAAAGCGGCAGTTTTCCCTGTTCCTGTTCGAGCCTGACCTATAATATCCTTTTTTCCCGATAGTAAGGCCGGTATGGTTTGTACTTGAATGGGTGTTGGTTCCTCAAACCCTTTTATTTTTAAATTTTTTAAAGTTTCTTCTGATAAGCCTAATTCTTTAAAAGTTTTCATGATTTATTCCCTCTTTGATCTAACATAGTTTACGTGTACTAATAAAGATAACAGATATACTATATTAAATTCTTGGTTTTTTGTTTAAGTTAAACTAAATTAAATTAAATTAAATATATATCTGTCTATAATAATCAGTTATTACTAAAAAACAAGCCTTTCGGTTTCTTCTATTTCATTATCTTTGAGTTTTCCAGCAAAATAAATTTTAATTT
>CAYWUC010000158.1:0-4242 GCA_964461395.1 uncultured bacterium | reverse complement strand
GCCACCTTCAACCATCCTCTCTGCTTTAATATTTTTTTCTGAAATTTCATCTATTTTTCTAACAAAAGTAATCTGAGGTATAGAAAGCTGAGCTGCTATACCCGGACCAACCTGAGCTGTATCACCATCTATGGCCTGTTTACCGCAAATAATCAGCCCATAATTTCCTATTTTCTCACATGCTTTAGCAAGAGTATAGGAAGTCGCCCAAGTATCAGCTCCGGCAAAGTCTCGCGAAGTCAACAATATACCCCGATCTACACCCATACCGATAACTTCCCTCAAAGCTCCTTCAGCCTGCGGAGGTCCCATAGAAACAACAACAACTTCCCCACCCATTTTCTCTTTTAATCGCAATCCCTCTTCTACAGCATAAAGATCAAAAGGGTTAACCATAAGTTCCACACCTTCCCGAACGACTGTCCCGGACTTTTCATCCATTTTAGCGTGTTCGGGATCAGGAACTTGTTTTATGCAAACTATTACCTTCACTTAGACTCCTCATATTTTCTAAAAGCAAGAGTAACATTATGCCCGCCAAAACCGAATGAATTGGAAAGCGCGACATTTATACTTTTTTCAACAGCCTTATTCGGGGTATAATTAAGGTCGCACTCTTCGTCAGGCATTTCGTAATTAATAGTTGGAGTAATAATTCCTTCCCTGAGACTTAAAACAGAAGCAATAGTTTCTACCGCCGAAGTCGCGCCCAGAAGATGACCTGTCATAGATTTACTTGAAGAAATACTTATTTCATAAGCACGTTCTCCAAAAACCTTCTTTATGACCTTGGTCTCTACCTTATCATTCAATATCGTAGAGGTACCGTGGGCGTTTATATAGTCGACTTCTTCTTCTTTTATATTTCCGTCTTCCATAGCCCTTTTCATCGCCATTGCCTGAGGCTCTCCTGTTTCATTCGGCGCGGTAATATGAAAAGCGTCATTTGAAGCTCCATATCCTACTATTTCACCGTATATAGTAGCCCCTCTCTTTTTAGCACTTTCTAAATTCTCAAGAATAATAGTACCCGAACCTTCAGACATAACAAAACCGTCTCTATTCTTTTCGAACGGTCTCGAAGCTTTCTCAGGTTCATCATTCCTCGTCGACAAACTCCTAGCCGCGCAGAAACCCGCCAGAGCAAGCGGTCCCAAAGGAGCCTCACTCCCTCCCGCAACCATTATATCCATTTCTCCCGAACGAACCTTACGGAAAGCCTCTCCTATCGCATGCCCGGAAGAAGCACAGGCGGAAACAACTCCGTAATTAACTCCTTTAAATCCAAATTTCATCGCGATTTTACCCGCCGCCATATTTATTATCAAAGCAGGAATAAAAAAAGGACTTACTCTACGCGGGCCTTTCTCTATCATCTTATTCATCTCATTTTCCCAGGTGTTTTCCCCGCCAATGCCCGACGCGTAAATTACTCCTACCCTGTTTTTATCCAAATCCTCGAGATCCAGGCCACTATCCTCGATCGCCTCTACAGTGGTATAAAGAGCGTATAGAGTAAACAGATCATATCTTTTGGTATCCTTAGCGTCTAATCTTTTGGAAGGATCAAAACCCTTAACTTCTCCCGCAATTTGACTTTTAAATTCGGAGGGGTCAAATCTCATAACTCTAGAGATCCCATTCTTTCCATCTTTAAGGGCTTTCCAGAATTCCCGGACTCCTATTCCTACCGGGGTAAGTACTCCTACCCCCGTTATAACTACTCGACGCATTTATTCTTTTACATTAGCCTTCAAGTATTCAACTGCCTTACCGACAGTCTCCAACTTTTCAGCGTCTTCGTCCGGAATACTTATATCAAATTCTTCTTCGAAAGAAAGAATCAATTCGACAGTATCAAGTGAATCAGCGCCAAGGTCATCTATAAAATGCGCACTTTCCGTTACTTCAGACTCGTCAACACCAAGCTGCTCAACAATTATTTTTTTTACCGCATCCATTAAAGCCATACAAAAACCTCCTCCTAATTTTTCTAAGTTTTAAGTTAGAAGTCCTCCGTCAACCTGGATCACCTGTCCGCTGATATAAGAAGCTTCATCAGAAATAAGAAACTTAACCAGGTTACATACATCTTCAACCTCTCCGAATTTACCGAGAGGTATTCTTGATAAATAATCCTTTTTAACCATTTCTGGGAGCTTATCCGTCATTTCAGTCCTTATAAAACCAGGGGCAATAACATTGGCGGTAATGTTTCTCGAGCCGACTTCTCTTGCCATCGATTTTGTAAAACCAATTATTCCTGCCTTCGAAGCAGCATAATTTGACTGTCCGGCATTGCCCATAATTCCCACAACCGAAGAAATAGAAACGATTCTTCCCCAACGACAACTCATCATTTTACGAATAACCGCCTTAGTACAATTAAAAACACCCTTTAAATTTATCTGTATAACTTTATCCCAATCATCTTCTTTCATCTTCATAAGTAAATTATCCCGAGTTATACCTGCGTTATTGATAAGAATGTTAATATCCCCCAGAGAATCATTCACCTCCGAAACTGCGGACTTCACAGCCTCAAAATCTGTCACATCAACATTTACGAAAGAAGCCTTAACACCTAAACCTTCAGCTTCTCTCGCGACAGCTGACGCATCCTGAACATCAAAAATTACACAATCAATACCGTTCGAGGCGAGCTTTAAAGTTATTCCCTTTCCGATACCCGCTCCCCCTCCGGTAATTAAAGCCAATTTGTCACTCATCAAGAATCCCCTTTAAATCTTTTGGATAAGAAATACTCATTGTTTCGACTTTGTCAAGTGTCTGTTTCACCATTTTTATTAAAACACTCCTATATCCAATCTCAATAAAACGCTGTACACCATCTCTTTTCATGTTTCGAAGAGTCTTAACCCAACAAACGGGTTTTTCTACCTGTAAGCCCAGAGTCTCTAATATTTCATCAACTTCGGTAACTCGCTTACCGGTAACATTAGAATAAACAGGTACTCGAGGCTTTTTTATTTCAGTCTTAGAAAGGACTTTCTTCAAAGGAAGCGTAACTTCCCGCATAAGGGGAGAATGAAAAGCTCCAGAAACTGCAAGAAGAATAACCCTTGCTCCCTCCTTTTTTAACCTTTCCCCCGCTTCCCTAACAGCTTCGACTTCTCCGGTAATAACTACCTGTTCCGGGGTGTTAAAATTCGCGGCATTAACCATACCGGGTGTAGAGTCCACTACTTCTAAAACTTTTTCAGCAGAGAGTCCTATAATCGCACTCATCGTACCTTTCCTTGCCGTACTCATAAGTTCCCCTCTAAAACGAACAAGATGCAAAGCATCATCAAAACTGAACGTACCGGCTACAAGATGCGCGGTGTACTCCCCAAGACTATGTCCGGCAACACAGGAAAATTCAAGTTTGTCTTTTATTAAGTTAAAAATAACATACGAGCATAACAATATTGCCACTTGAGCATTTTCCGACGCCGCCAACACTTCCTCGGGACCATTAAAGAAAATTTCTTTGATAGGAAAACCAAGCAGTCTATCCGCTTCGTCATAATACTTTTTCGCGAGCGGAAATTCTTCGTACAAATCCTTTCCCATACCTACTCTCTGTATCCCCTGACCGGGAAAAAGAAGCGCCGTCTTCATTTAAGTTAAGCTCTCTTGTATTAAAGAATTAACTTTTAAATCGTAAAATTTATACCCTTTAAGGATCGCGTTTTTAATGGCTACTTCATTGGATTTTCCATGCGATATAACCGTTATCCCGTTAACTCCCAACAAAATAGCTCCCCCATATTCTTCATAATCGACCTTTTTTATTAAATCCTTAAATACAGGTTTCATTAAAAACCCTCCGGCAGCAGCGATTAAATTCTTAGAGCTTCCCTCTTTGACTTCAGAAAGAAGAAAATCAACAAGAGATTCCCCGAACTTCAAAATGGCATTGCCCGTGAACCCGTCACAAACGACAACATCTGCTTTTCCGTTTAATATATCGGACCCTTCTATATTTCCTACAAAATTTATATTTGCTTCTGAAAGCATATTATGAGCTTCCTGGACACTTTTTCCGCCTTTCGTATCTTCTTTTCCCATCGAGAGTAAACCTACTAATGGGTTATTTAAATTAAAAACTTTTTCAAGATAAAGAGACCCCATAACTCCAAAATCCCTGAGATTTATAGGTTTAACTCCGGAATTTGCTCCAACATCGAGCACGAGAACTTTTCCTTTCTTTGTGGGGAAAAAAGTAGCCAGAGCGGG
>CAYWUC010000157.1:0-7123 GCA_964461395.1 uncultured bacterium | reverse complement strand
GAAATTTTATCGCTCCTCCGACAAGACAGGTAGAAGATGTATTTCCGCAGTGGAAACCCATAAAAAGGTCATTTTGTTTATACTTTCCGATTTTGCTTTTTGATTTTTTATACATATCAGTTGGAACCGTGTTGTTTATGTCAAGAATAGTGGGGGGTAGTTCTGTCGCGCATGCCGCTATATATTCACTCAATGTTCCGTATATATCGGTTTCGCAGGATACCGGTATTCCCCTCGTCGCCAGACGTGAATTTACATAACAGGGGACGAATCCAAAGTATTTTTCAAAAGACGGCCAGCATTTATTCGCGAATATGCCGTATTCCGAAGCGCCCAGGTTATCTTCCATGAATTTTGTTAAAGCGACTTCGTACTGAGCAAGTTTATTCAGAAGATCGGGATAAGTATTTCCTTTCCCAAGTTCTTTTGCCATGTCGGATGCGACCTTTTTGATTTTTGGGTTTCCCTCAGCGGAATTGTATATATCGTATAGATCCAGTTCGCTGTTTTCCATAACTTCTACACCGATGTCAAAGAGAGGTTTTATAGGCGCGTTACACGCGACAAAATCCTGCGGGCGGGGGCCAAAGGCGAATATTTTAAGTTTTTTAAGAGCAATCAAAATTCTTGCTACTGGAATAAAATCTTTAATCATATCGACAATTTCACTGGCGGTGCCGATGGGATATTCCGGAATGTATGGTTTTAAACCCCGTAATCCTGAGTTGTAAGATGTATTCAATAAACCGCAGTACGCGTCGCCTCTTCCCTGGATAAGGTCTTTTCCTGTTTCTTCCGCTGCGGCGGCAAACATGACGGGACCTTCGAATTTCTGAGCGAGCATGGTTGTTGGGCCTTCCGGTCCGAAATTCCCGAGATAAATAATAAGGGTGTTAATATTTTTCTTCCCGATTTCTTTAAGTGCTTTCAGCACGTCTTTTTCGTTTTCTATTATCGTTTCAATCTCTGTAAGAGAGATTTTTTTAGTTTTGCATTTACTCACGACCGCTTTCCTTCTTTTTCGGGATAACTCAATAGGGAAGCAGTCTCTGCTTACTGCGATAATACCAGGATTGATTGTTGGTATATTTTCCATCTTATTTCTCCTTATTTTTTTGTCCGTAGTAGGCATCCGGACCGTGCTTTCTACTATAATGTTTTTTTAAAATACTATCGGGCAAGTCTTCGCAATCAGGATTAATTTGATAGGTTCCGAAAGCCATTTCCGCGATATTCTCCAGAATATGACTGTTTTCTGCGGCCGCCTGAGGTGTTTTCCCGAAAGTAAAAGGTCCGTGCCCTCTAACTAAAACTGCGGGCATCTCGAGCGGTTTTATATCTGTGAAGCGTTCAATAATTACCGTTCCAGTGTTTTCTTCATAGCCCTGTTTTATTTCTTCTTCCGATAGGAATCTTGTTAAAGGTATCGGTCCACAAAAACTATCCGCGTGTGTAGTACCGAGGCAGGGTATTTCTACACCCGCTTGTGCAAACATTGTGGCGTATTTGCTATGTGTATGAGCTATTCCTCCAATATTTTCAAATGCTTTATACAATTTCAAATGGGTTACAGTGTCTGATGAGGGATTTTGTGTGCCTTCGACTACATTACCTTCCAGATCTACTGCAACCATATCGGATGGCTGCATTTCATCGTAAGATAGACCGCTTGGCTTAATTACGACTAATCCTTTTTCACGGTCTATACCGCTGACATTACCCCAGGTTAATGTAACAAGATTATATTTTACTAAATCATGATTCGCGTTACATACTTTTTCTCTTAAATCGATGAGCATTATTCTCCTTTCCTTTGACGGTCCCTTATTACGAGTAAATCTTTCATGACATTGTGTATTTTTCCCGACCAGGATTCGGTTCCGAACGCGTCGTGTAATTGTTTGTATAAATCGTATAACTTTTTATAGACTAAATTATTTGAAGGGTTCGGTTCGAAAGTTTCTTTTGTGCCGGTCATTGCATTCTGGGCATCGAGTATTGAGGAAAAACCGCTTATTTCTTTTCCTGCTGCCACAGCGCCAAAGATTGCTGCGCCGAGTGCGGGAGTTTGTTCGCTCTTTGAGACTTTCATAGGACGTCCGGTTATATCGGCGTATACCTGCATTAGAAGGGGATTTTTGGAAGCAAGTCCTCCGCAGTTTATGATTTCTTTTACCTGCACACCGTATTCTTCGATTCTGTTTATAATAGTCAGTGCGCCGAATGCTGTTGATTCGATTAAAGCTCTATATATTTCATGCGCCTCCGTATGGAGTGTTTGACCGATAATAAGTCCGCTTAGTCGAACATCCACAAGTATAGTGCGGTTTCCGTTATTCCAATCAAGTGCCAGGAGTCCATGTTCGCCAGGTTTTTGTTTTCCGGCTTCTATCGAAAGATTCTCAAATTTCTCATCGACCGACTTTCCGTATTTTTCCGGAACGAGATTGTTTACAAACCATAAAAATATATCTCCGACAGCTGATTGTCCAGCTTCGATTCCAAAATAGTCAGGCATAACCGAGCCGTCTACTATTCCGCATACACCGGGTATATCCGAAAGTTTTTTATCGCTCGGGGAAACCATAATATCACATGTACTTGTGCCGAGTATTTTGACTAATGTTCCTTGCTTTATTCCGGCACCCACAGCTCCCATGTGTGCGTCAAAAGCTCCTACTGCGATTGCGATTCCAGGCTTTAAACCCAAGTCTTGCGCCCATGTGTTTGATAATTCTCCAGCCAGTTGATTGGATGGAAATGCTTTATCATATAATTTGTCCCGAAGCCCAGACAGAGCAGGGGATAGGGCAGAGAGAAATTCCTTATCCGGTAATCCTCCCCACATATCGTTATACATAGCCTTATGCCCTGCGGCGCAGATACTCCTTTTTATTTTATCGGGACAAGTCTCTCCCGTTAATATTGCAGGTATCCAGTCGCAGATTTCCATAAAACTTTCTGCAGCATTGAACACATCCGGATCGGTATTATAACAGTGTAATATTTTACTCCAGAACCACTCGGATGAGTAGGTTCCTCCGATCTTGTTAAGATATTCGGGACGTATCCTCTTTGCTAACTCAGTAATCTGAGCGGCTTCCGAGTACCCCGTGTGGTCTTTCCATAACCATACCATCGCGTTTAAATTATTTTTAAATTCCGACAAAAAACAAAGAGGGACGCCTTCGTTGTTAACAGGTATGGGACTGCTTCCTGTTGTATCTATTCCTATTCCTATAATATTTTCGGACGTAAAATGTGAAAATTTTTCCCTGGCTTCGAGGATTGAGTTTTTTATTGTTTCTTTTATACCTTTTATATAATCTTCAGGGTTTTGCCTTGCGAGGTTAGGTTCCTTTGAGTCGAGGAGAATTCCAGCATGTCCGGAAGGATAAGAAAAGACATAACTTGCAAGTTCATGGCCGTTACTTAAATCGACAATCAAACTGCGGCAGGAATTAGTTCCGAAATCCAGACCTATCGCGTATTTTTTCATCATTCTCTCTTCAGCGATAATTTTCTCCTCATACTTCCTCCGGCTACGGCAATAATTATGACTAGTCCCAATATTACCTGCTGCCAGAATGCGGAAACGTTTAAAAGCACGAGTCCGTTTGCAAGGACACCCATAATCGAAGCACCAATTAGAGAACCAAGAACGGAGCCTTTTCCTCCCATTAAGTCCGTACCTCCGATTACAACGGCTCCTATAACGCTGAGTTCATAACCTGTACCTGTTATGGGCGAGCCTTGAGATAAACGGGACGCGAGCATTATTCCTGCCAGACCGCTTAAGAATCCCGTAATAGTATAAACCAAAATTTTAATTTTATTTACGTTTACTCCCGATAGCCAGGTGGCTTTTTCATTGCCTCCCGCAGCGTAAATGTATCTTCCCCAGATAGTCCGGGATAAGAATAAATATCCTAAAATATATATTATTATCATTATTATAACCGGAACAGGAACGCCGATTAAACGCCCTTCGGCAAGACATCCAAAGCATTCCGGCAGTCCTGTAATTGGCCAACCCTTGGTTATTACCAGAGCCAAACCCCTTGCGATGTTCATCATTCCGAGAGTGACAATGAAAGGCGGCAGATCCCATTTGACTATGATTATTCCGTTTACAAAACCAAGAAAAGTACCACAAAGTAAAGCCGTGCTGATTCCCGGGGCCAAACCAAATTTATTTATAAGTAATGCCGCAAGAACGTTTACCAGACCAAGGACTGCGCCTACGGACAGATCTATTCCGGCTGTAAGGATTACCATCGTCATTCCTACACTCATAATTGCGATAAAGGAGACCTGTTTCATTACAGTGGATATATTGTATACCGAAAGGAAATTAGGATTAGCAATAGAAAGAATTGTACATAAAGCTAGGAATGCTACGAATATACCGAATTCTGTGCTTCTTAAAATAACCTTAAAGTCCATTTGCATAGCCTCCTAATTTCTTAAAGCCGCGAGTTGCATAATCTTTTCCTGAGTTACTTCTTTTCTTCCAAATTCTCCTGTTATTTTTCCTTCTCTCATCACCAATATTCGATCGCTTATGTTTATGATTTCAGGCAGTTCGGAGGATATTAAAATAATTCCGATTTTTTCTTTTGCCAGGTTGTTTATAAGCGAATATATTTCATTTTTTGCCCCTACATCTATACCGCGTGTAGGGTCATCTAAGATAAGTATTTTTGGGTTTATAGCAAGCCATTTGGCTATTACTATCTTTTGCTGGTTTCCGCCGCTTAAGTTTTGAACTATCTGTTTATTGTCGGGAGTTTTTATATTAAGGCGTTTACAGTATTCGTTTGCTATATTTATTTCTTCTTTTTGTTTCACGAATCCGTGAGTATTTATATCGATAAGTTTTGTTATGTTGATATTATCTTTCACAGAACGGCTTAAGATAAGCCCTTCTTCTCTCCTGTCTTCCGGTACAAACCCCATTTTCATTTTAATTGTTTCAAAAAGAGAGTGTGTTTTCACTTCTTTCCCTTTTATTAAAATTTTGCCGCTGTCGGGAGTTTCTATACCGAAAATTCCCCGCATAACTTGCGCTCTCCCGGAACCAACGAGTCCCGCAAAACCAAGAACTTCACCTTCGTGAAGTTGAAAGCTGATATCTTCATATTTTGATTTCTTTGTAAGATTTTTAACTTCCAGAACGACCTCTCCTCTTTTTACTTCTGTTTTCGGGTAGAAATCCTTTAGTTCTCTTCCGACCATCATATGTACTATTTTTTGTGGATTTGTATCGGTGGCTTTGATTGTACCAACATAATTTCCGTCTCGCAGAACGGTAACTCTGTCGGATATCTCAAGAACTTCTTCGATTATATGGGAAATAAAAATTATTGAGACATCTTTTTCTTTCAATTCTCTAATGATTTTAAAAAGGGTTTCTTTTTCAGATTTGGTTAAGGCCGATGTCGGTTCGTCCATAATTATTATTTTGGCAGAAAAAGACAGAGATTTTGCTATTTCTACCATTTGCTGTTCTGCTACGCTTAGTTGGCTTACCAGAGTTTTCGGATCTTTTTGCATACCTATTTTTTTCAGGAAAAATTCGGAACTTTTGTATAATTCCGGAAAATTGACAAACGCTTTCTGTTTGCTGGGAGCTCTTCCGATAAAGATATTCTCAGCAATGTTGAGGTTGGGTATTAAATTGAATTCCTGGTATATTACACTGATACCCAAATCCAGGGCGTGTTTAGGATCTGTCATTTCGACTTTATTTCCATCCAAGGTTATAGTGCCTTCGTCTTTTTTATAAGCACCTGCGAGAATTTTTAATAGGGTGGATTTACCCGCTCCATTTTCACCGACTAAAGCGTGTACTTCTCCGGTCTTTAAATCGAACTGGATCTTGTTTAAAGCCTTTACCCCGGGAAAAGTTTTGGATACATTTTCCATCTTTAAAATGTGTTTATCGGAGGTTTTCTTTTTCATCCGGGGTATTTTAACTTTATGCGTGTTTTATTAATTACTCTGGGAAGTGTTCGTCTATATTTTCAGATGTTACGAAGAGAATCCCGGTGTCTATGATTCCGTCCACGGCTTCAAAGCCTTCCGGTAACTGAATTCCTTTACCCATATGAATATCATAAAGCACTTTGAGACTCACATATCCCATCATGTAAGGTCTTTGTCCTACTGTTCCCTGAATATATCCCTGCCTTATAAAGTCTAAGGTAATAGGTACTGTATCAAACCCTAATATTTTGACTTCGCCTTTTTTATTCACGGCTTTTACCGCACGGGCAGCACCGGGTGCTGCAGGCGCATTTACTCCTACAAATGCCAAAAGATCGGGATGGGATTGAAGGATTGCTTCTGCTTGTGAGAGGGCCAGTGCTTCATCATCATTGTTAGCTTGTAATGATACTATTTGAAGATCCGGGTATTCGGCAATTGCATCTTTAAAGCCGTTGATTCGTTCGTTAAGATTCATTGCACCGAGTCCGCCAGTGAAAATAGCTATTTTTCCTTTTGTACCCGCTATTTTTATAAAATGTTCGCCTAATGTTTTTCCCGCTCTATAATTATCCGTTCCTATATAATAACTACGCAGGCTTTTGGGCGAATCCGAATCGAAAGTTATTACAGAAATTTCTTTTTCGGTAGCGCTTTTAATAATAGCCTGGACAGCCCCAGGTTCGTTTGGAGAAATACCTATTCCGGCTACCTTGCTGGAAATAGCCCCTTCTATAATAGATATTTGCAGAGCGCTGCTCGCTGTTGGCGGACCGTTGAATATAGCTTTTACTCCCAGTTCTTTTGCCATAGCATTCATACCTCTTTCTACCTCTACCCAGTAAGGATGTCCGACTGATTTTGGAACGAGTATGAAAGTTGGAGTTGCTTCCTTTTCCCCGCAGCCGGTAGTCATTGCTCCCATAAAAATAACAAGTAAACTAAAAAAACTAATTAATACTTTTTTCATTTTGTAAATCCTCCTTTTTTCTTTAGTATTTACACTTTAATGTGAATTTCTATGATGTCAAGACCGAATTTCCCCCAACCTCTCCCAATTCTTAAACCACAAAGACCACAAAGGACACAAAGCCACACCATACCCCATTTATTATGTTTGTTTGAAAACATCACA
>CAYWUC010000156.1:0-2765 GCA_964461395.1 uncultured bacterium | reverse complement strand
GACCTTATGGGAAGAACTCTGCTATAAATATTACAGCGGTGCCGATTCGGTAAAATGGATGATCGATGGATGGTCTTCTCTATCCGGAAAAATCGATAAGGAGAGATTCGAACATGTATCAACATTTTTAAAAATTCAGGCGAAAGAAGCCATTTGGTGGAGAAACTCATGTCTATTATATTTCCAATCATATTCAAATATGTCTATACCTTCACAATACGAAAAGCCGGAGAAGTCACTGGAATATTACAAGAGCCTTAAATTCCCCTATGCACCGGGTATTAGACCATCGTGGTAATGCAGTATTAAGACATATTAGATAAAAATAAATACTAATTCAACATTAAAAAACAACACAGAAAAGAATAAAATTAAACCTTTTTTATCCTATTGTTAGTTGTCCGTATTAAGATCTCGCGGAGTTCTTTAAAGCCTGGAGTATATGGTGGTGTAAATATATCCGTTTGCCCTTGTCCGGAATTCAACTTCTCCATGCCCGATCTCATTATTAAATTCGAACGCGTATCCCATATGTGTTGAAGTACTAGTAAAGTCGACGTCTACGGTATCATTCAATGGAGCTTGAAATACAGCAATGAATTCATCTTCTTCGATTTCGACGATATCTGCGGTATAATCAATATTCCCAGTCGTCAAATCTATAAAATGAACCATGTATGTATCTTCCATTACTACTTTTTTGTGTTCCACGACTATTCCATCCAGGTTTATTGCGTAAGTTCTTGTTCCACCGCTTATAGGCCAGGTATAATAGATTTCTGAACCCCCTATTTCCAGTATGTATCCGCTTTCATCATACAGGATTACATCTTCTTCGGGCATTACTGTTTTTATTTCCTCGTCTTCACCGGATGCGTCTCTAAAAATAATAATAAGCAATCCAGTGGAATCTTCCGCGGCGTCCAAATTGCTTCCATTGAAGTAATATATTTCATAATCGGATATTTCAGGGCCAGTCGAACCTTTACAGAAAATCATCAGGATAGCTAACAAGAGGACTCCCATCCAGGTTTTGCTAATTAAAAAGCCATATTTTTTTCTCATTACCGCCCCCTTTTGTTTAATATTTAAATTTAATTGTTTTTTGACATTAGTCAAGATGGAGACAAATTAGTTAATGGGAGAATGAGTGGATGGGTTTATGGGGTCATGTTATTTGTTTAGCTTAGATCCAAAAAATCTATTAATCTTAGCATAGAAAACTTCGGGGAATTTATGTGGCTTGCCTATGAGGGTTTTTTGTGTATGTTATATGAGATTTAAAGAGAGATAAAATGGATACTATAAAATGCCCTGTGTGTAATAAAGATTTAAGGACAATTACTTATGAGAATCAAAGAGTTGATGTTTGTCAAACATGCGGAGGAATCTGGTTTGATAAAGAGGAATTGTTGAATGTTGTAGATGGACTGCTTTCTAAGAATTTAATTGAGTCCGAGTCCGTTAAAGAAGCTTATGAAAAAAGAGCAGTTGCATCTAAAGATTTAGAACAGCCTAAAAGATATTGTCCAAGGTGTAAAGCGGAATTGGAAGTTTTTAATTATTCCTACGATTCAAATGTATTTCTCGATAAATGTCCGAATTGTAAAGGTGTCTGGGCGGACAGAAAAGAATTAAGAGCTGTGGGAAAATACTTAAAAGGAAATCCTGAAGTCGATAAGTTCGCAGAGGTTCTGGCTGCTGAACTTAAAGAGCCTTCAAGATTGATCGGTAAGATAAGTAAGGTTGCTGCTGTGATAGTGTCATTGTTTTATCTGGTAATTACTTCAGTTGTGATGGGATTGGAGGGATTTCTAAAAATATTTATGTTTTTAGTTTTGCCTTTATCTTGTATTTTTTTTGGTGAACATCTGGGTAGGTTGACGGGAGTAAATTTTCATTTCACATATTTAAGACCCATGATAACAAAGCAAACTCCGGGTTTTCTTGTTGTTTTGGGTGGTTGGTTGTTATTACTTTTGCCTCTTTTTGTATATATTTATGAGTTTTTTGCAGAAATGTAGGCGGAATCTCTGAGAATCACGATACAAAGTATATGAGAAGAATTTTATAAATGATTATACATACAATCTTACAATTAATTGATATCGCAGGGAACAATAATCTTGTTGCTCAAAGTATTGGTATGGTTGGACTTGTTTTCGCGATCATTTCCTTTCAAAATAATAAACGTAATCTTATTCTTGTCTTTTTAGGTCTGGGACAAATGTGTTTTATCGTGCATTTTGCTCTTTTGGGAGTATGGACTGCTTCCGCTATGAATATTGTAGGGGCGGCGCGTACTTTCTTTTTTGTGTTCAGAGGAAGAAAGAAATGGATGGATAGTGATGTGGTGATGTATGTATTTGTTTGTTTGTTTTTTGTAGCCGGGATTTTATCCTGGCAAAATTGGCTCAGTCTTTTGCCTGTTATTGCTATGGCTATCGAGACGTTTGGCCTGTGGCAGGAAGATCCAAGGAAAATCCGTTTTATTGTTATTATCCCACGTCCCCTGTGGCTTACTTATAATGTTCTACATAGCTCTTACGCGGGTGTATTGACGGAGCTTTTCGTGGTTGTTTCACTTATCACGGGTATTATACGTTTCGATTTCCTGCCCTGGATTAGACAAAAAAGAAATCCCGGAACGTGGGATAAGGATTCTTTAAATTAAGTTTCAGATATTGTATTTGTTTTCTTATAGCATTTATCTATTGACAATATATATATAAAAAGTATTTTTTTTATGAAAGTTAATTTGTTTG
>CAYWUC010000155.1:0-4490 GCA_964461395.1 uncultured bacterium | reverse complement strand
TTTGACTATGTTCGCTTCGATTTTCATTCCTTTGACTTTTATCGCGGGTGTTTACGGCATGAATTTTTCTTTTATGCCTGAACTTAACTGGCGCTGGGGTTATTTTGCTGTATGGGGAGTTATTATTATTGTCGGGGTATCGATGCTATTTTATTTTAAACGGAAAAAATGGTTGTGATTTTTAACTGCACTCTATCTTGTTCATAAAAAAAAGGTTCTTTCCGCGAAAGAACCTTAAGTATATAATATTAATATAACAACAATTCAGAAAAAGTCAAGAGCAGAAAACAGGAAAGTTAAATTTTTCTTTTAAGTTGTTTGCTATCAAACTTTTAAGCTTTAGAAAATATGGTGTTCTTTTTTTAGTTTTTGAGGTCAAAATTAAAAGAATTATTATTCTTTTGGAACCATATTGAATTTAATTAGGTCTTATTATTAAATATGTATAGGAAAAATCAGATTGTATTAGGTCTAATTATGTTAATATTATTGTTTGGGACATTTGGTTGTCCTATGGGAATAGGTCCGCCGGGTGGAATGTCGGGAATGACGGAGGATATGGGGAGACCAAGTTTTATGAACTCTTTTAGCGTTGTTTATCAGATAGATTATGATGAAGAAGCTTTTCCGTATATTGAAATATATTACAATGTCCCGTATTCGGGGTTAACCTTTTTAAAAGGTGATTCGCTCTATAGCGCTTCGTTTACATTGAATTTTAACATTAAAAATGAAGAAGAAACAACTATAAATAAAAGTATTACAGAAGCTTTAAGGATAATGGATTATTCTAAAACTGTTTCGAAAGGAGAGTCTTTTTTCAGAACTTTCAAAGAAAATATCTCCACAGGAGAAAACGAAGTCCTTTTAATGTTAATGGATAAAAACTCCGATAGAAGGTATGTATGGAAGCGTAAAATTCTGGTTCCGGAAGCTTCGGATACTTTAAAGCAAAATTAATGTTTTACAAATTTTTAAGGTTTTGCAGAAAAATCATAGATGATATCATCTGGAAATTTTATCCCGATATACATTTAAGGGATATATTGAACACAATCGGAGAATATAAGAAGAAGAATTGATTTTGTTTTTTCTAAAACCTGAAACCCAAGACCTAAGACCTTTTTTAGGGACTAAGTTGTAGTCTCGGTTCCGTCCATTCTTTAAGATATCTCTCAAAAGTTTCCTTTATTTCAGGATTGTCAGTCTTGACTTCCATATTTCTTATTTTATTCTCGTACGTCTTACCCAAAAGCCCTATAATAAGAGTTATTACTCCGAATAAAAACAGTATAATAGCAGCCTCTTTGAATAATTTATTTAGTGCCAGAACTCCCAAAATAATTATTAGCAAAACAAAGAAAACAATGTAGTATACTGCTAATTTCATGTTCAAGTTAATAACTTCTTTAACTTTTTCGAGATCATTCATCGACATAATTATACCATTCGTTTCTCTTAGTACAGTTTTTATTTTCGAAGCAGCATAGAAATGAAAAATCAAAGCGATTCCCACCGAACAACCCAATATAATTAAAGAAATGTGAAACATAAATCCTCCTTATTATATATTTTAATGGTAAATAGAAAGATGGAAGCTGTCAAGAGGTTTTTTGTCCTCTGTAGTAATGTCAGTAGGGCTTTTGTTTTTCTTTGCGTCTCTGTATGAGATTAATTTTGTGTTGTGATATAGGTTTTGTTTTGACTCATGACTCTGGACTGATGATTCGGTGCTACGTACCGTCCCTTGACTTTTCTTTTGCCTATCGTTAAGATGAATTTCAGGTTTAATTCCAAAAAAGGGAGGAATCATGAAAAATTTTGACTGTTCAAAAAATGTTATAGGAAATTGCACCTTTTTATTGTTATTTATACTTTTTTCTCTTTCATCCTGTAAAAAACCCAAGGGAAGTATTTCTGTTAATCTTATAAATAAAATAGAGAAAGGTAGCAATTTGGATGTAGAGTTGGTTTTTGAATGTGAGGATCCGCTTGTGGCTGTAGATTCAGATAAAGAGGGGAACTTCTATCTTGCCAGTTACGCTGGTGATATTTTTAAGGTTTCTAAGGATGGCACCTCCGATACGATATATACAGGAATTAAGTGCTGCGGTTTTAGCCTAAGCTCTTTAGCAGTTCTTCCGGAAGGAGATGTAATAATTAATGATTGCGTGGGTGATAAGGATGTATTGTTTAAAATAAACAAGAATGGGGGAAGAAGTGAATTTGCTGAGGTCGAAAGCAATTTACTTTCTCTGGTTTCTGACAATTCCGGAAAAGTATATGTCGGAGGTTGGGTCAGCGAAGGGGATCTCACCGTCAATTTCAATCCTAATCATTTATCGGCAGCGGAGTATATTGCAGGAAAAATTTCTGCGATAGATGAGAATGGAAAAACGGAAGAAGTATATGAAGGGGGTTTACCGATTTGCGTGAGGTTTGATGAAGGGGGAAAATTGACCGCTGCTATTTGGGGGACAAAGGGTGGTTTCGAGGCAGAAGAGAAAAGTTATTCTGTGGCCGATCTGCGGCATATGTTCTGGATCACTTTAACTGAAGATTCTAAGATAATAGCGGTTGAGGGAGAGAAAGAAATAAACACAGACGCCTTAAAGTCTATTTCGGCGTTTGAATTTCTTGGTAACGGTTCACTTATTGTTCAGGCTATTCCAGAAGTTGGAGGAGCAGGATTATTTCTTTTAAAAGAAGATTCTGACCCGGTAAACCTTGCGTTTAGCCAGGAAAAAATAGACCACAGCATTACCGGTCTTGAAGTTTTAAATGGTGAGTTGTATTTCATAAATGTTGATGGTAAGTTTTACAGGGTAAAATAACCATATTTTTATAATTTAAAAAAATTATATTATATAAGTAGACTTTTTACTTTAATTAGATATATTGTATATTTGGAGACACAGGGATAAAAAAATCCTGGGGTATTAATTTTATGCGAAGACATTTAACGAAAACACTAATATTCTTTTTTGTAATGATATTCTTATTATATCTTTTTGCTTGTTTAGAACCTTTTCAAAAGATTGTTCTGAATTTGTTCTTGAAATCGTTTGGGGAAAAGCAAGGAATTCAATTAACTTTCGATAATGTTAGCGGAAATCTGTTTTACCATTTGAGTTTTAAAGATATTAAAATTGGAGAATTTGCCGAAGTATCGGAATTTGATATTGCCTATAATCTCTTTAATTTGATAGGGAAGGAGAAAAGGATATCAAGCATTTATATAAAGAAACCCGTTATAAATATCGATGAGGCTTTGAAGTTAAAACTGAACAACCAAGGAGAAGGCAGTCTTATTATGGTGGATTCCTTGTTTGTAGACTCAAGCAAGGTCTATTATAAAAATTTTTCTTTACCTTTTTCTTTGTCTATGAAAATAAAGGAAAACCGTGTTGAGATTAAAAGATTTTCCCTGAATTATAATACCGGTTCGGATTTTCTTTTTTCCGGAGATTACAGTTTGGACGGGCAATTAGATTTTTTGCATAAGTTCAATGTAAATCTTATGGATTTAGCGAACATAAAAGGCAAGGTATCTTCAGAAGGGAAATTGAAAGGTACCGTTAAAAACCCCGTAGGTTCAGGAAATTTTTCTTTTTCCTCTGATAATATTGATGGGATTTCTATGCTTTATGAATTAAAAGATAGTAATTTATACATCCAAGATATAAACATCATCGATAAAAACATTTCCTTTGTTGGAAACGCGAGATTTAATATTAGAAAAAAAGTGGGGGACTTTTCGTTTTTGGGAATTGCAGCTAATAAAAAATATAATATTAGTGGAAAATTAAATAGAAAAACTGTATTCGCCAATTTGCGGGGAGAAGATATTGGCGCCACGCTGGAATGTAGTTTGGGAGACACAATCAATCTTAATATTAATGGGAAATATAAGAATTCTCCAATAAAGATGACCTTAAACTATATTTCCAGGCACATCAAAGGGAAAATTTCAGTACCATATATTTCTTTAAATAAAGATGTTTCTTTGGAATCTATTGCGGGCAATGTGGATCTCGCAGTAATTGACAAATCTTTTGAAGGGGAAGCAAATTTTAATATCGAAAGAATACTTTTTCGTAATGAAGAAGTCGGAGGTTTGAATGTTTTATCCGATTTCAAAGGGAATAAGGCATTATTAAAAACTGCAGGGCTGATTAAAGGTAAGGGAGAAATTCAGCTTGAAAAACCTGCTCTTTTTTTCTTTGAGTTCAGTATGAAAGATTTTAACATGAAAATATTCCTGCCGGAAGGTGAAGGTGAGACAGATTTTTCGGGAGAAATAAAAGGAGATCTTTCAAAACTAAGTGGGGTTTCCGCTTCTTTCTATATAGAAAATCTTGAATCAAGATTTAGAGAGTACGATATACTTTCCATCGGGAAAATTCATGTTAAATATTTGTATCCTGAAATTTTAATTTTTCCTTCGATAGTTTCGGTTAATGAATCAAAAGTAAATTTTTCCGGCGAAA
>CAYWUC010000154.1:0-3549 GCA_964461395.1 uncultured bacterium | reverse complement strand
CAATTGTTCATGTATCTTTGGTATAGCTGGTTTAACAAGCACGCAGAAAGAGCCGCAAAGTACCTTTATTATCCAATCACTAAAGACCGAAAATATCGAATCGGGAACTCAGGTAATTATTAATTTGAAGGATGGTACTACAGTAAAAGGAAATTACCTTGGGACTGACACTATTCCAAACGAAAATTTCTATGAGGAGTACGCAGAACTCCAAAAACAAATACCTGAAGGAAGTTTCCTTCCTTCAAAAGGTGATACCATAACAGTAATATCTGAATTTGTAGATCAAAATCCTGTAAAATTCTTGGGTTTTGGTTATGGCAACATGCTGCTAGGCGGAATCGATTATGATTACATGCTGAGAGTAAGATTGAAAAGCATCGAAAAGATCGTAGATAAACATGGAAAAGAAACTGAAGGCGCAGAAATACAGAAATTAATATCCGAAGGTAAGTTTCCACCTTTGTTTTTATCGGAAATTATCGTTGAGGAATATATTCCGAATAAAAATGGATTGCAGAAATTTAACAAAAGAAAAAGATTTATTAATATAAATGACTTAGAAGACGGACAGAGAGGGCCGTCAAAAAACGGCATTATCCAATCACTAAAAAACGAAAATGTCGAATCAGGAACCCAGGTAGTTATTAATTTAAAGGATGGAACTACAGTAAACGGAAAGTACATTGGGACTGACACTATTCCAATCGAAAATTTCGATGAAGAGTACGCAAAACTTCAAAAACAAATGCCGGAGGGAAGTTTCCTTCCTTCGAAAGGTGATACTATAACAGTAATATCGGAAATTGTATATCAAAATCCATTGAAATTCTTGGGTTTCGGTTATGACAATATACTACTAAGCAAAATTCACGATGATGACATTGTGAATTTAAAATTAGAAAAATTTGAAAAAATCATAGACAAGCACGGAAAGGAAACCGAAAGGGAAGAAATACAAAAGCTAATATCCGAAGGTAAGTTTTCACCTTTGCTTTTATCAAGAATTGCTGTAGAGGAATATAAATTGGAGAAAATGAAGGTTATTACAATTGGCAAAAAGTTTATCGATGCAAATGACATCGATCATATACAAATAAAGCCTAGAAAACATAGCATTTTAAATTCTTGCTTAGGTGGTTGCGCCATAGATGCAGGCATCATATTCCTTCTTATGTTTATGTAAGTTTATATCGACAGGGTCAGGTCTTCTTTGAAAAGTGTCAAACACTTAGTTTGTTGAGTTTATAGTGTTCATAGAGTTCGTTGGGTCACGAGTCAAAATAAAAACAACAACAAAAAAAAATCCTCTTAATCCTTTTTAATCTGCGTCTATATTATAGATTCTTCGAATCTAAGTCAAATAGTTGAATAGTAAAAATAAACAATGGCTGACGGCAAAGAAACTCTGCCTCCTCCCCGTAAAGCTATTTGAGAAAATAGTATTTGTCACTTGACACGTAACAGGTTACATATTATAATATAAATAATGATAAAGACATTCAAGCATAAAGGGCTCGAACAATTTTTTAAAGACGGGAATAAGAAAGGAATAAATCCGGAACACGCAAAAAAGATTGCGAGAATATTGGACCGTTTGGACGCGTCTACAAGTCCAAAAGATATGAATCTTCCGGGATATAAGCTGCATAAACTAACGGGGAAAAGCAAGGATGTCTACTCGGTATGGGTAAGCGGAAATTGGAGAATAACTTTCAAATTTAAAGGTGAAGACGCGATCTTGGTAGACTACAAAGACTATCATTAAGAGAGGTGATAAAAAATGGTAAACAAAAGAAAGCCGACACATCCGGGCGAAGTTTTGTTAGAGGATATAATAAAACCCTTAGGATTATCGGTTGCCGAAGCGGCAAAGGATTTAGGGATTAGCAGGAAAGCTCTCTATGAGCTTATTAATGGAAAAACGTCATTAAGCCCGCGGATGGCGGTAAGAATTGGTGAGGCAACCAATACCAGCCCTGAGAGCTGGCTTAATATGCAACTTAAGCTCGATTTGTGGAAAGCCATGCAGCATAAACCGGCTAATATAATTAGTTTCCCGAAAAAAACGGCTGTTGGCAAGTAAAGTGTAACAGGGGCAGACCTTCTTTTAATATCCTACGGATAAGTTAAATCGTCAAATTAACAAATAGTCAAAATAGAAACAAACGATACTGAAACATATCCAATAAATCTGCGTCTAACTTGATAAACAAACGGAGGTTAAAAATGAAATTAACAAATAAAAGATTCGAACATTATAGAGAAGAATACCAGATAGCAAAAAACTTAAACTTAAATTAGAGTCATAAGAACTAAGAAGAATAAAAAAGGCGGGCATTCCCCGCCTTTTTTCGTTAGTGTATATGTAAACGGGGACAGACCTTCTTTGAAAAGAAGGATATCGTCACTTGTCGTTAGCCCCTGGTCACTGGTCAGAAAAACAAACAAAAATCCTCTGTGTTCTCTGTGTCTCCGTGTGAAATTTAGTTTATTGAGTTTGTAGAGTTTATTGGGTTTGTTGGGTTGGGCTTTTTGACTAATGACTCGCGACCCGTGACTCATGGAGGTTATCTAAGTATCGTTAATCTCTTTGTCTCGGTAAAATTCCCAGCCTGAACTCTATAATAATAAATTCCGCTTGATAAGCCTTTCGCATTCCATTCCCGCGTATGTTCACCGCCATCCAACTCTTCAGAAATAATAGTTTCCATCTCTCTTCCAATTATATCGAATATTTTCAATGTTACAAAATATCTTGACGGAAGATTAAACGTAAATGTTGTTACAGTATTAAAAGGATTAGGATAATTATCAAAAAGTTGAATTTGATTGGAATCTGAATCGTTTTCCGGATTAGCCAAACCGGAAGATTCGACAGTCATCATTATCGAGTATGACTGAATTTCAAGGGTATCCCCAAGGATTGTTGATAGCCGATAGTAATATGAGTTTCCAATAATGGTTTCTGTATCGTCGAACGTGTTAGCATCGTACGCGATTTTCGCGAAAAATCCAAAATCGCCGTTATTTACCTTACGCTGGACAATAATGCTATCATTATCGGTAGTCCTATTAATCCATCCTATACGTATCGATGTGCCGGCAAAAGAATCGATACTCATTTTGTAGGGTGACTCGGGGTAGGTGTAGATTAGAATATCCTTTATTTCGTTCCACGTTCTCGCGTCTCTATTATAAATTCTAAAATCCCCGCCATCATCCCAAGCCTGGAATGCCACATTAAAAACGCGGGCTTTTTCGGTAACCGTCGCGTAGGCGCACATACGCGAATTGTATTCGCACAAGTTTATATAACCGAACTCACCAAGTACAACAGGCACACTATTTACGGCAGACCAGGTAGCTACTGATTGAAATTTTGACACAGTCTTAGCAATATCGGCATTCGAACCATATGTTCCGGGTCCTTCGAGTCCAAAAGGCCAAGGATCATACGAATGGTAGTAACCAATAAGATAATCATCATCAGGAACTGAAGCCTGAACAAGTTCCTCTGAATTCGACCATCTATGGCCCGAGAAACAA
>CAYWUC010000153.1:0-1775 GCA_964461395.1 uncultured bacterium | reverse complement strand
TTGGTCAATTGCGGCCATTTCCTCAAAATGTTGATTATCCTTATGGTTATCAAGCTGCTGGAATTTCCGCAGACACTGTACGGGCTATGTATGAGCGGTGGAAAAGTGAGTTTATAAGGGAATGTAATGGGATGTATCTAGTCCGTTGCACGGATGATACTAGTGAGACCAGGTCGGAAGGCATGGGATATGGTATGTTGTTGAGTGCTTATTTTGGAGAAAGAGAAGTTTTTGACAGCCTTTTTGCTTTTTATAAAAGCAAAAGAACAAGTACTGCACTTAATCTTATGGCCTGGCAGGTGACCTGTGCAGGTTTTATGGATCAGGGAAGCGCTACAGATGGTGATTTAGATGTGGCTTTTTCTTTGATTGTAGCATATGCTCAATGGGGGGGAGACTATCTTGTTGAGGCGGATAGTATATTAACTATTCTTGAAGATCATTATTTTGTTACTTGCGGTGGGAGTATTTATACGATGAAGCCGGGCGGTTATTTCGGCGGTTGTAGTCAAACGGATATATCGTATTACACCCCCGCCTATTTCAAGGTATTCGCGTATGTAACTGGAGACGGTTTCTGGGACGATGTCGCGGATGATGCTTATACAATATTGAATAACGGTGCCCATGCTACCACAGGATTGGTTCGGGATTGGCAGTCGTGGGATGGAAGCGCAGTCTCGGGATGGGACTCTACTTATTCCTATGATGCCTGCAGGGTCCCGTGGAGGATGGCTCTGGATTATATCTGGAATGGGAATGTGGATGCAGAGTACTGGTGTTCTGATATATCAGACTTCGCTAATGGTATCGGAGCTTCAAGTATAGTGGATGGCTATTACTTGGACGGAACGCCCAGTGGCACGAATAATAACAGTTCTTTTGTAGGGGGATTCGCGGTTGGCGGGATGAGTCACAGTCAAGCCATGGTCGATGATTTTGCTTCTCATTTGTTATCTCGAGATGGTAGACCAGGGGAGGATCGGTATTTTAATTTTTCACTCCGTTGTTTGTACATGCTTGTGTTGACAGGTAATTTTTGGGACCCCTTGACGACTGTCGGTATTGAAGAGCAAGATTCTTTGACGGAGCAATTTTGTTTAAAACAAAACTACCCAAATCCTTTTCATACGTCAACCACCATCGAGTATTCTATAGCAGAAGCTAGTTACGTATGTTTAAAAGTTTATGATAATTCAGGTCGAGAGATAAAGACATTGATTAATAAGAAAATCCCTTCCGGCAGTTATGCTGCTCGTTTTGAAGCGGATGATTTACCTTCAGGAGTTTATTTCTATCAGTTGAAAACAGGTAAAAATTGTATTAAAAAGAGAATGATTTTACTTAAATAATCTTAACGTCCGGAGGAAATTTTTTATGAGAGAAAGAGTTGTTCTAATTTTATTGTTTATTGTTACGGGATCTTGTCTTTTAGGTCAAAAACGACCATTCCCTCAAAATATGGATTATCCTTACGGTTATAAAACATCGGTAATTTCCGCGATCGATGTACAGATTCCATACGAAAGATGGAAAAATTTATATCTTAAAAGATGTGATGGTATGTATCGTATTTGTACGGGAGATACTTCTATAACTATTTCGGAAGGGATGGGTTATGGTATGTTGTTAAGTGCCTATTTTGGGGAAAAAGATATTTTTGATGGATTATTGGATTTTTATAAAAGTAAAAGGACGGATAAAGCTCATCAGTTTATGGCCTGGAGAGTTACCTGTGATAGTGTTATAGATCCTGGAAGTGCCACAGACGGTGA
>CAYWUC010000152.1:0-3341 GCA_964461395.1 uncultured bacterium | reverse complement strand
GACGCTCCCATATAGTATTTCTTGACAACTCCTACAGCAGTTCCATTATAATTCCCATAAGGATAAACAAATGTTTTGACCTTAAAACCTTTTCCGGTGAGAGTTCTAAAATCATCTCCTATCTCATGCTCATAATCCTGTGAAGTACTTAAATTCTTCAAATCCGCGTGATGCGCCGTGTGCCCGCCTATTTCCATTATTTCGCTAACTTTCTCGACATCTGCCCAACTCATGTAACCCTCAAGCCCCATAAACCCGCTGATGATATAGATTGAACCCGTAAGATTATATTTTTTTAATAATTCATACGCGTTTAGCTGGGATTTCCAGCCATCGTCAAACCGGAGGCTCACATAGGTATCATCAAAACCGGGAGTTTTAAAGATAAACCATCCGTAGAACTGGTTTAAATAAAGAGCAATAGCAAGAAGAATAAGAGCCACTGCTATAAAGATAAAATGTCTTTTTGTCATTCTCTCACTGCGTTAATCGTGTATAGAATAGTGCCGGTAAAGATATAAGATACTAACAATCCAAATATACATATATCTGTGATAAAATTAACCATACTTATAACAAAAGTTCCGTAAGGCGCCAGAAGACCCTGCCCCGCTTTTTTTAACCCCAGGAACAGCAAAACAATTAAAATAGAGAAAACGAAATTTCTGAGGGGTGGATACTTTTTCTTTTTTCTGGTTAAATAAAACAGAAGCGTAAACAAGAGGGTCGCAAAAGCAAAAAGGGAAAGAATTATCGAGTTAACTGTAGCCGGAATAAGAATATGGTCAAAATTCACTATACTTTCCTCGTTTCCCGAAAAGAATAAATTTTTAATGAATATAATTATTGTAAGGCAGAAAACGAATAGTAAAACAGAATTTTCTACATAATTTTCTCTTGTCCAGAACTTCTCTTCTTTTTTATTGGCTTTATCGTAATTTCTAAACAGTAGAAATACCATCGCGAATGCTATAATCCACATCACAATTCCATCGAGCGTCTTTGGTATCATCTTCGATATAAGATTAGGTTCCACAATAAACTCCTCTATATATATTAAATAAGAATTATATTATAATTACCATCAGAGAACATTATGGTTGATCAATATCTATTGTTGGTTCTTCCTTATCGCCAGAGTAAGTCAAAGTATAACTTTCATTTTTTAAAAGCTCAGGATAATCCCCTTCCTCAGTTATTATACTAAAATCTCCACTATCACTCGGATTATTAACATTTTTCCAGGAATACACCAATATCATTGCTGTACAGGAGTATACTTTCATATATTCAGAACTTTTCCCGGGTAATAAATATGCACCAGGCTCTGTAAAACCCTGGCCAGTAAGACCTACTCCTGTGATTTTATAATTTGTAAAATTATTCACAATCCTTAAATCGGGGTTGGTTTCATCATCCTCCGGTGGTTCACAATTGAACAACAAAAATACAATAGCCAAACAAATAATCAAATTAAATTTCTTCATTTTCGCTCCTTTTTTATATTTCATACTTTTTTCTCTATATTATGCTGGAACCATTTTCTTTATTTCCCACATGTGGGCTGCCCCACACCAGGGACAGGGATTCGATTCAATCTGGTTTAGATCGGCACACCTTTCACAAACAGCGAATATTTTGTCCACAGGACACACTCGACATTTTGCTACCCTTACTTCACCACTTGCGGCAAGCGCCAGACTAACATCATAATTGGTTCCACATTTACTGCATCTAACCAAATTTACCTCCTTTTTCTAAATATCAGAATCTTCAAAATAAGGAATTAAAGTTTATGGTTGAAATACGTACATGGTAGGTTGATTCTTGTCACCGGTGATGCTTAAAGTATAAGTATTATTCTCCTGAAATCCCTCAAAATTTCCTTCGGTAAACAACTTACCGGTTTCACCACTATCACTCGGATTATTTACATTTTCCCATCTATATGATAACATTACGTGGCTACTGGCATCCACTTTCATATATTCGGTTTGCTCTCCGGGTAATAAATATTCACTGAACCCGAGGAAAAGTTGATTGTTGAAATTCATTTTTGAGATTTTATAATTTTCTAAACCATTTACAACCCTCAAATCGGGGTTATTCGGATTCGCATCCGGATCAACACAACTAAAAAATAAAAAAACTATTCCCAAGCAAATAAATAAATTAATCTTTCTCATTGTTACCCCCCCTTATTGTACAATTATATTCCTTGTTTATATTGAATTCTAAACATAGAATTCAAATTGTCAAGTTATTAACCATGAGACTTTTCCAGTAAGAGGGACTCTGTATACTAAATATTATTATAATGTTCGATTATAACAATCAATTTAGAGTAAAAATAGGATATATCTGAACTTTACTATGATACAGCCCGCTTAATTCAAAACATCAAAGCCCAAAGCCCTGAAACCTTTCTTCAGACGCTCATCTTTTGTATCTAATTTGAGCCGCGTATTGAAGAATTCTCTTCTAACATGATAATTTGCCCTTAAACCATCGAAGAATTTCTTTTTTTCAAGTCCTTCGAGATTTAGTATTTCTCTCAATTTTCTGTCATCTTTTTTAATATCATATACTTCAAAAACAACTTCGGACAAAATTTCAGCAAAATTATCGTTTTCATTAACCGTTTTTTCAATATAAGGAACCTCTGGAGAAGGCAGTTCCACTTTCCATTCCTTATCTATCGAAAAAAACTCGCAAACAGCGTCGAAGACCATTCTCGTCCCCTTAACTTTTCCGTCATAAGAGTAGCCCGCTATATGAGAAGTTCCGATATCGACCATTTCGAGTAATTCTTTATCTATATCGGGTTCCTCCGCCCAGACGTCTAATATGGCTCCGGATAAATCACCTTGTCCCAAAGCGGATTTTAAAGCGGACTCCTCGACAACTTTACCTCTGGCAGTATTTATCAAAACACTACCCTGTTTCATTTTATGTATTCTTTTCTCATCGAACAAGTTCAAGGTTTTATCCACACCGGAATAGCTTAATGGAATATGCAAAGTTATAACGTCACAATCCATCAATTCATCCAACTCCCGGAAAACATTGTCTTTTGTTTTTCTGAAAAGTGGAGGATCATTTTGTAAAACTTTAATCCCCAGCCCTTGCGCTTTTTTTACAACTTTACTCCCGACATTTCCGATGCCAACAACTCCGAGGCTCATTTCCGGAAGCGAAATCTTTCCTTTTCTATCGAGCAACAATAAAGCGGCTATCACATACTCCGCCACCGAATTTGAATTACTACCCGGAGCACTTGAAAAGCCCATACCCTTACTTTCTAAATACTCTACGTCCACGTGGTCTATACCCGCGGTCGC
>CAYWUC010000151.1:0-1559 GCA_964461395.1 uncultured bacterium | reverse complement strand
ATGCATATTAAAAAGAAAAATTTCTCCATTCACAACCTGTGCGAAAGCGTCAGAGAGGCTAACCTTGCCCATACGTATCGATTTCACTTCTGATCCTTTTAAGACAATACCGGCTTCATAAGTCTCTAAAATATGATATTCGAATTTAGCTTTTTTGTTTCTTGCAATTACTTTCATTATACTTGAATTCCACTTGACTTATTCTCTATATTTAATATATTTTTATACAATGAATAAGATTATTTTTTCAATGTTTGCAATAATAATATTATGTTTTTTTAATTGTGCAAGGCAGACTGTAAAAAAAACGATAACCAAGGAAGACCTCTTAGCAAACATTGCCTCCTGGCAGACTCAAATAAGTCAAAAAAGCGGTACGGGGGAAATGACGGTATCCGAACCAGATAAGCGTTTTTCCTCTTATTTCTCTTTCAAGTATGATGTTAATGAGAAAATACTAAGAGGTGAATTATTGGGATCTTTTGGAATGTTACTCGGTTCTTTTTATTTTTCTGAAGATTCAATTTCTATACAAGATAAAGATGGGAAGCAGGTAAAAAAGGAAGTCCTATCTCTATTCGAAGAAAATCCGGATGCTTCTTTGAACCGGTTTTTGATGTGGGATATACCTGTTTTATCAAACTCCGAAATGATTCCTTTGGATGACGGATGGCTTCTTTCGGGAAATGGGTTTGAGGTTTTCTTCTCTCGTGATATCAGGCCAACCCGGGTAGTGCTTCATAGAGAAAACAAAATAGTTATTGACTACTCGGATTTCCGAACGCAGCAAGGAATCGCCTCTCCTTTTAAAATCAAAGCAAAACCTGCCGGGAAAAGTTTAGAGATTGAATTCAGAAAAATAGATTTAGAATGACTTTTTTCATAGTAATATTATCGCTTATAGGACAAAATTACGTAAATCCGGAAGTCCAAGATGTGCGAAATTTCTCGGCAAATACACTTAAGAGTTCATTCGAAAATGCTTTAGCCAGAACATCATCTTTCGAAGGCCTTTCCAAGCTCGATCATCGTTTGCTATCAAAAGACCTTTTCAAAGAAAGCGAAGCCGCCCAGAAAAAACTGATAGAGATTGTAAGAAAGGATAATGAATACATTAATTCCGCTCTGGCTAACAAATACCTAAACTGGGGTGTCGAAGATCTTAAAGAAGGTAATACTAAGAAAGGTAAAAGAGAGTTAATTTTTGCCAGAAAACTTGATCCTTCAAATAGACGAATTCTTTTGACAATAGTTAAAACAAGTTTTCCCAATTTAATTCAAACGACAGGAAATTTATGGGTTTATTTCTCAAGTTTCGGATATCTAAATAATAAGGTTTTCTTGGTTAAAAGTTTGATCCTTTTTTTAATTCTGTTCTCTTTTTGGGTTTTATTGGCAACCATCGGAGCCAGTATAGCTTTTTCTCTAACTTATATTA
This sequence comes from uncultured bacterium, assembly GCA_964461395.1. Taxonomy (GTDB): domain Bacteria; phylum Hydrothermota; class UBA3072; order UBA3072; family UBA3072; genus JAFGHJ01. The sequence goes on along the minus strand of CAYWUC010000151.1, from coordinate 121 downwards.
CAAAGTGGATACAGAGAAAAGTTAATTTAAACGGACTATGGATAGGAGCAATACTGTTTGCGATGTTTGTATGGCTGCCGTTGCAATATGTGTTTTTAATAATAGTAGCAATCTCACTATT
>CAYWUC010000150.1:0-4221 GCA_964461395.1 uncultured bacterium | reverse complement strand
AGGATAAAAACGAAAATGCCTTCTTTCTTTCCGGCCACTCTAAAAACGTTGGTGGAACCTATATTTCCGCTTCCTTCTTTTCTGATATCGTATCCCTTAACTTTTCCTACAACAAAACCGAATGGTATGCTTCCAAGAATATAAGAACCGATGAAAGCTAATGCTTCCCACATAAAAGTTACCCCCTTTACAACTTCAGCGAGATTGGGATTCCCTCGAAGTCAATTTTCTTTCTTATTCTATTCTCAAGGTATCTTTTGTATTGTTCATCAAAACTTTTCTGTTCGTTTGTTTTTATAATAATATTTTTACCATCTTGTTTAACCGAATGCAAAACTATTTTTTTCCTGGCGCCCGGAGGAGGTCGATACTCGATTGCTTTTCGGACGATTGTTTCAAGCTCCGGGTGTTTGTCTTCTAACTTATCTACAACTTCGAGAGCTAAAGATAAAGATTCACCGATACCCTTCCTCCGCAGGGAAGAGATAGCCAATTTGGGAATCCAATCAAAAACGGAAAGTTGTTTATCATAATACTTTGTAATCTCTTTCTTTTTTTCCTCAGGTATAAGATCGAATTTCGAAAGAAGTATTATTATAGGTCTTTTCCTGTCGATTGCCCATCTTATGATATTTTTATCCTGCCTTGTGATTTTTTTTGACGCATCGATTAAAACGATAACGATGTCTGATTCTTCTATGGTTCTTATTGCGCGGAGGAAGGAATAATACTCGAGAGAATCCTTTAATTTTGATTTTTTCTTAAGCCCGGCTGTATCCACCAGAATTATGGTTCTTTCGTTATAATCAAGATATGAATGGATGCTGTCTCTTGTGGTTCCCGGTTCTTCTTTTGTAATTGTACGTTCATATCCCATAATAGCGTTAACATAAGTCGATTTTCCGGTGTTTGGTTTCCCTATTATACCTATTGTGGTTCCTTTCGCGATTTCTCCCTCTTCGCAATTTGAAAGGATCCATTCTAAAAGATTATCGACACCGTTTCCGTGTTGAGCGGAGATTTGGAAATTTTCATCCATTATTAATTCTTTAAATTCATTTAAAACGTTCCATTCTTTTCCCTTATCCATTTTATTTACGATAAGGGCTTTTTCCCCTTCGGCTTTTCTTATATGGTCGGCGATTTTCCTATCGAGCGAGGAGACATTTTCTCTTCCGTCTACCAATAAAAGGATGATATCAGCTTCATCCAGGGCAAAATTGACCTGTTCTATTATTTGAGTTTCGAGCGGATCGTCAGAAAACTGAATTCCTCCCGTGTCGATTAAAATGAGAGGTTTGCCTTCTCTTTCGGTTACACCATAAACTCTATCTCTTGTTACCCCGGGTTGTTTGTCTACAATAGCACGTTTTTGCTTTAGTATTCGGTTGAAAAGGGTGGATTTTCCCACGTTTGGTTTTCCTACAATCGCGATTGTATTCATTGGATAGTTACCAGGGTTATTGTGTTAATAAGGGCCATTATTCAGCAGATATTTTATGTTAAAAATACAGGGAATACTTAATTAACGCTCAATTTTAATTTTACCTTTATTTAAACCGGCAATCCTCGGAAGAGCGTTTGTATCTTCTATATCATCGAAAGTGCTTTTCTTGATTTTTCCTTTTTTTATTTCGACTTTCCCTTTTCCCGAAGGGGTATCGATCATAAGCTTGCAATCGATTTTGTGCATTTTTAAACTGTTTATAAGATCGACTGCCAGAATTTCTTTAAGGTCCACAGAATCTTTTCCTTTTTCGATTATTTCTCGTAGTAGTTTACCTGATTTTATTCTCTTTTCGACTCTTTCGAGTAAAATATCTACATCAAAAGGTTTTGTTAAATAATCTGTAGCTCCCATTTCATATCCTTTAGAATAATCGTCAAATTCGGATTTAACAGTCAGAAAAGTAAAAGGTATAAGGGGGTGTTTTTTTCGAATCTTTTTAAGAAATTCGAATCCATCCATTTCAGGCATTATGACATCAGATATAATCAAATCAGGGGTTTCTTCTTTTAAGGCTTTTAATCCTTCCTTACCGTTTTCAGCTGTTCTAACCGTGTAGCCTGCTTTTTCAAGAGCTTTTCTGATAATCATGCGTAATGCTTTATTGTCTTCTAATACTAAAATCATTAATCCTCCTTACGTCTACCTTTACTTATTCTACGTTCTTTGCCGGAACGCCTCTCAACGTAATGGAAATCCGAGGGCATTTCAATAATAAATTTAGTTCCCTTACCGTCGCCGCTTTCAACGCTGATTTTACCAAAATGTTCATCAACTATTTTTTTTACTAACGATAATCCTATTCCTGTTCCTGTTTTTTTTCTGGACTTAAAATTCTTAAAAATGGAATTTATATCTCCCTTTATGCCGGAACCATTATCTTTTACCCATATTTCGACCATATTTTTTTCGACACGTTTTCCGCCTATTTCAATTTTCCCCTTTTTCCCGACCTCTTCGTAAGCGTTATGGATTAGATTAACTAAAACAGACTTTATAAGTTTCCTATCGCAGAAAACTTTCGGAAAAGCATTGCTAAAGTCAAAGCTGATTCCGTTTATATCGCCTATAACCAACTCCGCGCTTTCTTTACTTAGCTTCTTAATATTAACCTTTTCTAAATTTAAATCAAGAGCCCCTGTTAAACTTAAGACATCAAATGTCATGTCCTGTAAATATTTCAATTCTTCAAATAAAGTATCGCTGATTTCTTTTACATCTCCTTTTCCCATATCCCGCAGCATTCCAATCCCGGTCTTAAGTCCGGCAATGGAATTTTTTATTTCGTGAGATATTAAAGAGATACCCTCTTTATCTTTTAGTTCGCCTTTCATTCTTCTTAAATTTTAATCTTATATTCGCGCATGTCAAGCCTCCCCACCCCCCATCTAAAAAATATTCTCACACAAAGCACACAAAGACACAAAGGCAATAAAGGGATTGGAAGCAGTAAAGGTTAGAATTTCAAGTATTATGGATTAAGTGGTAAGTGTTTTTCCTTAATCCTTGCTTTTCTTCGTAGCTTTACAACTGATCCTTAATCCCCACTAGACTTTCTTTTTCTCTGCTAATCCTCAGTTGACCAGTGACCAACGACTAGTGACAATTATATAAGTTCTATCAACCTCTTGACTTATCTGGTTCGGTTTATATATTTTCAAGTTAAGCCGGAGTGGCGGAATTGGCAGACGCGGCGGACTCAAAATCCGTTGTCCCTTAAAGGACTTGTGGGTTCAAATCCCTCCTCCGGCAAATTATTCGCCTTTAAGGCGAATAAAGTCAAATAGTCAAGTAGTTAAATGGTTAATTGGTAAAACCCCATAATACCAAAAATCTCAACGAACACAAAACAAGTCTTGAGTCAAGAGTCCAAAGTCAAAATTAAATCCCATCCCTCAATTCCCAAAAACAAGTAGTATAAAAACAGTTTTCTTATTATCTGTTTTTATCTATTGCTTTTGTAGTATTTTTTGCCTTATTTATTTTGATTTTTCATCAATCCAAACTACGGCTTTTGCTGCCCAACGTTGTTTCATCCCGTCAGATGATTCTAATTCCTCCAAACCAACTATCGCGTCTGCGCCCATTTTCTTTGCTTCAGATTTTAAACTCTTAATTATTTCTTCTTTAGGATGATTTAGATACGCTTCCATCTTTACCTCTCCGATTTCTTTATATTCTTTTGGTGTTGCGCCTTCAGGGTATAATTTCATTTGGTAATCTTCGGATTTTGGAGCCCTCTTAACCGCGTCATATTTGATGGTTTCCGTTTTCGCGCAATCCAACAAGAATACTGGCACTATTAATAGAAACAACAATAACATCTTAAGATTTTTCATGATTCCCTCCTTTTTTTATTTTCTGTTTCCATCTATTTTTTTTGAAGTTTGTTTATTTTTTCTTTGATTTTTTGATTTTTCTCCCCCTTTTTAATATCTTTAAAGAGGATTAAATGTCAAGGGAATTTTTTTGCCGATACCCCACTTGACATAAAAGGGAAAAGGATTATTTATTAAGCACTATTATTTTTTTATACTGAGCCCTTGGGGGCTCATACCTCCGGGCAGGAGCTTTTTGCTCCTGCCCTAATTTATGATAAGAGAAATATTACTTGACACCTTGAAATTTTTTTATATAGTAGTATAATAATCTATGGGATTTGTAGTTGCAATAGATGGGACTTCAGGTTCAGGTAAGACAACAACAGCCAGAAA
>CAYWUC010000149.1:0-3737 GCA_964461395.1 uncultured bacterium | reverse complement strand
ATTTTTGATATTTAATTTACATCTAGATAGGACTTTACGAATTATACATCTCTTAACTAGAATTTAATACCTTGTATCTAGTAGCCAAACTATGATATTCTCTTAAGATTTTCGACCAACTTACTATACTTACTATCGAGTCTTTCCTTATTTTTCCTGGTTTTTTCGACTACTTCCCGAGGGGCTTTTTCTAAGAAATCTTTTCTCGAAAGCTGATTGTCTGCCTTTCCAATGAAACCTTCGATCTCGCCAATCTCTTTTTTAAGTCTATCTCTTTCTTTATCGATATCGATTATTCCTTCGAGAGGGACATATACATCCATACCTCTTATATGGAAGAAAGCCGAATTTTGAACTTTTCTACCTTCCTTAATTTCAGAAATCCCGCCAAGCCTGAATATCCAATCAGACTGAGCGCGGAGGCGATCGAGAAGATTATCTTCACAATTAATGATTGCCTCTATTTTTAAATCCGGAGGCAGTTGAAATTCTCCTCTGATATTACGTATATTTGAAACAAAATTTTGCAAAAAATCCATTTCTCTTTCCAATTCCAAATTCCTGTAATGCTCATCATAAACAGGCCATTTTGAATCGATAATCATACCACTGGTATAAGGCAGTATAGAATAAATTTCCTCTGTAATATGTGGAATGAAAGGATGCAAAAGTTTAAGATACCGCTGGAAAGCCCACAACGCGACCGAAATGGCATTTTTTCTTTCTTTTTTATCTTCCGAATAGATACGCGGCTTTATCATCTCCAGATACCAATCACAAAATTCATCCCAAAAACGGGAAGATAACATCCTGCTGGCTTCACTTATTCTAAAAGAATCGACCTGTTCTTCAACCTCTTTCACAAGCCCCATAACTTTTGAAATAATCCATTCATCCATTTTAGTAAGACAAATATCCTCGATATTACCCACCTCATCCTCTTTACAATTCATCATTAAAAAACGTGTCACATTCCAAATTTTATTCAAAAAATTTCTGCCCTGCTCGATACTATCTTCATCATATATAACATCCTTGCCTTCGGGAGTAATACGAAGGATCCCTATACGCAGCGCGTCCGAACCATAATTAGCTATTAAATCAAGCGGATCCGGAGAATTTCCCAGGGATTTAGATAAAGCTCGTCGCCGCGAATCTCTAATCATACCCGTAAAATATACCTTAGAAAAAGGAACTTCTCCCATGAATTCGAGTGAAGACATAATCATCCTGGCAACCCATAAAAATATTATATCCCATCCTGTCACTAAGGTAGTGGAAGGGAAAAAGGAATTTAGTTCGGGGGTCTCATCAGGCCAACCGAAAGAAGCAAATGGCCATAACCAGGAAGAAAACCACGTATCAAGAACATCCTCATCCTGATAAATTTCCCCACTACCGCATTTCGAACATTCCGAAGGCATTTCTCTACTTACCATAACTTCCTCACAGCTTCCGCAATAATAAACCGGTATCCTGTGCCCCCACCACAATTGCCTTGAAATAACCCACGGACGAATGTTATCAAGCCAGTGATTATAGACTTTTTCCCATCTGGGAAGATAAAACTGAACCTTTCCTTCTTTTGCGGCATTCTTTGCCTTATTTGCCATTTCATCCATTTTCACAAACCATTGTTTTGAAATATAAGGTTCGAGAATTGTATCGCAACGCGAACAATGTCCAACGGAATGAGAATAACTTTCGATTTTCTTCAACAAACCTAACGCATCCAGATCCTGCACAATCTTATTCCGGGCATCGAAACGGTTCAATCCTTTATACTTTCCCCCGTTATCATTAATGTTTCCTTTTTCATCCAGAATATTAATAGAAAGAAGATTATGTTCTCTGCCTATTTCAAAATCATCCGGATCATGGGCGGGAGTTATCTTAACCGCTCCTGTTCCGAACTCCGTTTCTATTCTGGAATCTGAAATAACGGGTATATGTCTTTCCATTAAAGGCAAAATCACTTCTTTTCCTATAAAATCCTTATATTTTTTATCGTTAGGATTAACAGCGACTGCAGTGTCTCCTAACATGGTTTCCGGACGAGTTGTGGCAACCTGCAATTTTCCGCCATCTTTTACCGGATATTCTATATAATAAAGTTTACCTTCAATATCCTTATTTTCGACTTCCTCGTTAGAAATAACTGTCTCGCAGCGAGGGCAATAATTTACAATATACTCATCTCTGTAAATATAACCCTTTTCATATAATCTTACAAAAGTTTCCTCGACAGCTCTGGAAAAACTCTCATCTAAAGTGAAAGTTTCTCTACTCCAATCACAACCAAGACCAAGGGTTTTCATCTGCGATACAATTCTATCGTGGTATTCTTCCTTCCACTTCCAAACTTCTTCAACAAATTTCTCTCTTCCTAAATCAAATCTGGTAATTCCCTCTTTCGCTAATTTTCTCTCGACAACATTTTGAGTGGCTATACCGGCGTGGTCGGTTCCCGGAAGCCATAGGACCTCAAATCCTTGCATTTTGTGAATACGTATAAATATATCCTGTATTGTCATGTTAAGTACATGTCCAAGATGTAAAATTCCTGTAACATTAGGAGGTGGAAGCAGGATTATATAAAATGGCTTTTCGCTTTTACTGTCAGCTGTAAAAGTCCCGCTCTCATCCCATTTTTTTCTCCACTTATTCTCTATCGAACCAGGAAGATATTTTTTCGAAAGTTCCAAGATTAACTCCTTTTCCTCGGTATTACTTCATACAGAACTCTTTGTTCCTTAACCTTACTATCAAAGAACCGTGCCCCTTTCTTCACACCTACTGATTCTTCAGTAATTTCAATAGGGTTTAAATCTGCTTCGCCATCAAGCAAATAATCTATCCTTTTTAAAGCTACCTTATGCTCATTGATAAGGTAACTACCGGAAAGTCCTTTCATCCATAAAACAACTTCTTCTATTAACTTTTTCTGCAAAGAAAGATATGAACTCTTTTCGATTTTCTCCTCAGTACTCGTCGGTTTAAAAGAACCGGCATTAAGTAAAAAACTAAACATCGTAGAAGCCCCTATAAGAATAACAGATCTGTCGGGATGATGCACAGTTGAATACATGTTCGCTCTACGAACAAGGCTACCTGTAAGATCAAACCGATTTAAAACATTTTTACCCAAATAAATATCTTCTCCGGGTTGACCGGAAGCGATTCCTATACCAATCTGAAATATTTTTCTGTATTCAGGGGGTAAATGTTCATAAGTTATCCCTCCAAAATCTATTCCCTTTTCATCGAATTCTTTAAACCATTCTTGATATCTTTTTAAATTTTTTCTTACAAATCCTTCAGAATACGCGAGCATTTTCCTGGCACACCGAATTGCCCTGGTCGCGGAATCCGAAGAAGCCTTAAGTTTAAACTTCTCATCTTCAAGATTTTCTTTTTTCCCTTCTGACAGGGAAACTTTACCAAAATAAAGATCACTGCTCTCCTCTGAAAACAGTACAATACCTCCATCTCCAGTATCTTTTACAAAAAATCCCCCCGAATCATCTACCGCCTTTAATAATTCTTCTTGGAATTCATTTCGTATTTGATCCTCCATCTCCGCGTCCATCAACTTATCACCCATCAAAGACGAACCCCTGATATCATATACCATTACAGAAACAGTATCCAAACAATCCTTTACGATAATCTCTTCCCTTGAAAGTTTTCTTTCTAGTTCGGGAACAAAAAAAACTGCCGGAGGATTATCCCTGCGG
>CAYWUC010000148.1:0-1707 GCA_964461395.1 uncultured bacterium | reverse complement strand
AATTTTTCTTTCTGGGCTCCGTCGCCTATAAAAACGAATTTTATAGGTAATTTTCGAACTTTCTCCGCGGCGTAAATTATAGTGTATAAATCATTGTATAATCCAAAATTTCCGGAAAATAGGACGGTCAAAACCTCATTGTATCCGTTTTCCTTCGCAAAGGTATTATTTTCTTTCTTAAGAGGCTTTATAAACTCCGGATCTTCCCAGTTATATATTACTTCGATTCTTGATTCAAAAAAGTTCTCTCCGGTATTATTTATTATCGTTCGCTTCATTTGATTACCAATAACAACAATCCTGGAAGCTCTTCGATATAGTACATTATTTAATCTTTTCCATAATTTTACAAGAAATCCGTTTTCACCCACTACTTCAAGCGCGACCGCGATATCAGGATAAACGTCATATATTATAGGAATAAACCGTTGACTCCTTACAACATTAAAAAATAGTCCTACAAAAGGTAAAATCGGGGGATTGGTTACAATAAGCAAGATATCCTTACTGCTTTTTAAGGACAGATTAATAAGCAGATTAAACGAAAACGAGAGCCAGTTGATTATTCTGAATAATGAATTTTCTTTATTTAATTGGATACATGATAATCGGTTAATTGTAACACCGTTACGAATCTCTTTACCGGGAAGCTTCTGCGCGCTTTTTGACCTACGATGTGGCCTGTGGGTGTAAACTTCCACGTTAAATCCTTTTTTACTCAGCTCGCTTGCAAGTTGAGTCATCAATTTTCCTGTAGCTGCCGGCTCAGGAGAAAAATATTCCGATAATATTTTTATAGATTTTCCCATATAAACAGATAAACCCTATTCAATTTACTCATCGCCTAACATAAACAAAACGCTAAATTTGTCAATGTATCACCGGAAATAAAGTACTTTACCGTACGATTAATTCTTTTTCCTGATTTAGTACCTTCACTAAGTCGGTTTCCCCGAGTGTTTGCGGTTAAGAAAAATCTTTAGTTAATCTTGAGTAACCTCGTGGTTAATATTTAGATACCAGGTCACAGGGTGTGATTCCTCGAATCGGTTGACAGTGAATCGGTGAAGTTAGAAGCTCACAGCTTTCAGCTTACGGCAAAGGACAAAAATAAAAAATCTGTGATAATCTGCCTTAATCCGCGTGCCATTTTTTTTAAACCTTCAATTTACAATTTTCAACTTACAATTTACAATTAGACGCAAAGAAGTGTCTTGTTCATCTGTGTAATCTGTGGTTCCTTTTTAGTTGGGTCGGGATTTTTACTAATAACATAATTTACCAATTGACTAATAACTAATCGTTAACCAAAACGATTGATTCCTCTGTGTCCTCCATATGAGTGTTTTAAGACGGGGTGGGTTGACAAATAGCTAAAAACACTTACATTAACGATGTAGGGTTGTTATTAATGTAGTATCTACTAAAATAGTATCTACTAAAAATGTCCCTAATTTTTTCTGGAATCGCTTTATAGGGATTTAGTGTATTTCGGTAAAATATAAATTTGTAATGTTTAGAAGAAATCCCTTTGGAAAAATCTTTTGGAAATCCTAATAATAAAATGGGAGGAAAATAATGGCAAAAGTAAAAGAAGGAGATAAAGTTAAAGTTAATTATACTTTAACTCTTGATAACAACACTGTTATAGAAAAAACAGACGAGACTAACCCATTAGAATTTACACTTAATACCGAAAAAATAATC
>CAYWUC010000147.1:0-7247 GCA_964461395.1 uncultured bacterium | reverse complement strand
GATCGATATCCTGAAAAGACCTACCAAGCAGAATATCCCGCACCGGGCCACCAACAAGATATACAGAATAACCCAATTCATTGGAAAGCTTCCCTATTTCTTTAAAAACATTTCTTAAACCAGATTCAAAATTAATTCGTCTCATTTATAATCACTTCTGTGACTTTCTCCGATAGAACTCCGTCCGCTTCCGCAAGAAAATTAACAATTATCCTATGGTCAAAAACGGAAGGGATTAAGGTTTTTACATCTTCGATCGACGGAGTCGGTCTTCCATAGATAAAAGCTCTTGCCTTAGCCCCCGTCAAAAGGTATTGTCCCCCTCTCGGACTAACCCCCCAATCGACATACTTCTTAACAAAATCGATTTTACTCGTCTGGGGTCTTGAATTGATAAGAATCTTAGAAATATAATCTACTACCTTTTTGCTCGCGGGTATAGATTTAACATCATTTTGATATTTTAGCAATTCTTCCAAGTTAGTTACACTTTTAACCTCGGGAGAAAAACTTCTCGGAGGATTTGCTATTATTTTCTTCTCATCTTTTTCTTCCGGGTATCCAATCTTCAAAGACAGCATAAAGCGGTCTAACTGTGCTTCGGGAAGAGGATAAGTTCCTTCCTGCTCTATAGGATTCTGTGTGGCAATCACAAAAAAAGGTGATTCGATCGGATAAACTTCCCTTCCGTAGGTTACTCTCACCTCCTGCATCGCTTCGAGTAAAGCTGATTGAGTCCTGGGAGGAGCTCTGTTTATCTCATCAGCAAGAACAAAATTAGCAAATACCGGACCTTTAATAAAATTAAAGAATCTATTTCCTTTTTTATCCTCCCGGATAATTTCTGTTCCCGTAATATCGGTAGGCATCAGATCTGGTGTAAACTGAATTCTAGAAAAAGCCAAACCAAGAGATGCTGCAAGAGTATTGGCTAAAAGAGTCTTAGCCAACCCGGGCACCCCAACAATTAAACAATGTCCTTCCGAAAGAACAGACAATAACAACAACTCAATAATTTCATCCTGCCCAATAACGACCTCATGGATGCTGTTTAGTATCTTATCGCCAAAATCATCCATCTAATCCTCTCTCTTGAACGTATTTAGTATAATATCTACTTCTTCAAGGAAAGGCCATTTCTTTTTGCCGGGAGCAAACACATGACCATCAAGGAAATACCAGATTCCTTCTTTTTCGAAGAAATAACTTACAAAAGGACCTCCCATGGGTCCTCCCTCAACTTTATTATTAACCCAAACACCTTTTAATCTTAAAGTTTCAGTATTCCTGAATTCTATTGTATCTAATGTAACCAAACTCAATAAACGAGATTTGCCTTCTCCGATATTTATTTCGATACTGTCCATGAAAATTTCATCTTCATTAAAATACTTATTGAAAAGACTATCACGGAATTTTATTGGATTCTTTATGACACTGGTTCTTGCCAGAAGAGTAATAAATCTATCAGGATTTCTTCTCGAGTAGGTCAGGAAATCGTCTTCATTTTTTATCAATTTATAACCAAACGGAAGTTTGAAGGACGCGCCCAATAATCTTTCCATTTCCGATGTTTCATTTTCCTGATATCCGTTCATATAAACTACTTTCGTAAATCTTTCTTTCTCTTCTTTTCTAAGAACATTATAGACGGTTTCCCCGGAACGGTTTATAAGCTTCTGGGTCTCTTCCGTATCCTGACCCACTATTAGGATTACGGTCTGAAGCCTAACCCAGAGATCTTTTTCTAAAAACATCTGCGATCCGTCCTTTATTTGTTCTTTGGCCTCTTCACCAAGAAGATTATCTATATATTTTTGCCCTGTGTTACCGATAACAATTAAGTTTCTCCAAAATTTATATCGGTCGAACTCAGACAAACTTACTTTATTTATGTAGAAAATATTTTCCTCTGTCGGATAATATTCTTGTTTCTCCAGAGTACTAATAAAAGAATCTACCTGGAATTCTCCAGTTGCAATAAGAATCACCTCATCCCTCGCTCCTATAGAATGAGGAAGAGAACTTCTTTTACAACCATTAATTGCTAAAATCAACACCAAGAGATTTAAGCAAATCAAGAGCTTCTTTATCATTTCTATTCACCTCCAACCATTTTTTCAATAAATAAACCGACGCAGCAGTATCTTTTTTTATATCGTAATTATACACAAAAACGTTACTAAAGATTTTCTTTTCTTGCAATATTTCTTCAACTAATTCTTCTTTCTTTTTCTCCTCGCCTATTTCCGAATATAAATCAAACAATCCGGTATAAGCATTTATCGTTTCTTTCTTAGAAAGATCCATTAAACTTTTAAACTCATTTTCAATTGTTGATATTAACATATTTTTTTGTTCTGTCGGAATTTTTTTCTCTATCAATAATTTATCCAAGAGTATTTGTCCTTTAAAAAAATGAAGAATAGGTGAATCGTTTTTTTCTGTTAATTCGTCAAAAAAAGTTATAACATAATCAGGAACTCCTGCAACCCGATAAACCCGCCTTAAATCATTAAATACCATTGGGTAAAACTGCTCATCTTTAAGCATTTTTATACTTAATTCAAGAAACCCGGCTCCGTATTTAAGTTGTTTTTTCTCTTCTTTATTCAATTTTGACTTATATTCATCGATATTTATAGAAACCCCAGAAGGTACAAGTTTGTTCCCGATAAATGAACCAAAACGGTAAAGAATAATCGCATAATTATTTAATATTTTACCTTCGGAAGGGCCTATATAAACATCAGGATTTTTTGCCGCATCAAAACTCAATTTATTTTCAAATAAATCTATAAAACGAGAAACATCCATCCTGTTTCTACCTTTACTTCCTACCAATTTATAGGCAAAACTTTCCAGTACAAGATTTTCCTCTAACCAACTCTTATTGCCTGGTGATACAGTAGCTAAAAAATAAATATTTATAGAAGGATTAAAATCTTTTCTTATATAGTTATCGACAAAAGTATCTGTAGGAAGTGTTAGCGCGGTAAACGTCGGTTTTATTCCTTGAGAGGTAAGGATAATATTACGAATAACAACATCCTTACGTTGTAAAATCTTTCTATCTTTCGTGGGTAAATATGTAAGGTTTTCTATAATCCACTCTTCAAATTCTAAATTAGTCTGATTGCTTCTCTTTTTTCTTAAATACTCTGCTTCCGCCCTCGTCCCTCTAAAAGGAGAAGCAAAATCCATCGGTATTCCGTCGGCCTTAAGTTGTTTTACATACCATTCCGTATTCATGAGGGCAAGGCACGCCACCCTAACTCCTTTTTGCTTCTCTGAATCATATTTTCTAAATCCTTTTACCTCCTGGAGAAACCATAATGGAAAAGTATCGTTGTCACCATTGGTAAAAAGAATAGAATTCTCTACAGGGCTTACAAGATAATTATACGCAGATTCATGCGCAATCCAGGTGCCTCTTCTATTTGCGTGACTCTGTATATTTGAAATTAAAGGAGTAAATCCTATAACAACACTTAATCCTAACACACAATATCCAAAACTAAGTTTTCTTTTCTTTAATTGTCCATAAATCCAGTATAATGCGAGTGCCACATAAAACATAAAGAAAAAGAAACCGGAACTCCAGAAATAATCTCTTTCTCTCGGTTCTCTGGGCTGGTGCGCCGGATTTGGATCCGATTGAGAAAATTCATGATTCAAATAGAAGACTAACCCAACAGTAACAAGTATAAAAAGTATAAAAATCAAGTAAAAGGATTTTCTGTCTTTTTTCTGGTGAATATACATTCCCCAGAAACCGAACAAAACATATACCCAGGTTCCGACTATCGATACATAGCGAAGTAAAACACCTGTATCTTCTCTGGGATAGGGTAAAAACTGCCAGGAAAAATATTTGAAGAATACCTTAAGTTGCTCTATAAGAGCACGAATAAATCCATAATTGGTTTCCCATGAAGTATGCCTGACGAATAAACCGAATACACCTTCACTTCCATATTGTTTTCTTCTTATTATCTCCCATAATTTCGCCCAGTTTGTGGGATCAGACTCATTTATACCGGGACTTGCGTGCGCTCTTATGAGAAGAGTCAAATAAGTTGACACTCCAATAACAATAAGTACGACCGCGAATGATATAAACTTAGGATTTTTAAATACTTTCCAATCTGTTAAAAGTACAAAGAGCAAAACTCCTGGAACTAAAAGCAACGGCAACAGATGAAGACCAAAAGATAAAGCCAATAAGTATACTAAAAGAAGTAATAAATTACTGTTCCCTAACTTACCTCTGTTTTCATCCCAACGCAGGACCAACCATATACCCATTGTAAGTATCAAAAGGGAAGCCGCATATACCTCTGCCTCAACTGTACTATCCCACACACTAAAACAAAAACCCGCGCCTATCGAAGAAAAGATAGCAATCAAATGACTACTAAGAGAAAGTTCTCTGTTTTTATTTTCCTTAAATCTCCTCAAAACCTGAGTAATTATAAGGTAAAGAAAACCTCCCGCGAATGTGCTACATAAAACCGAAAAAAAATTAATCCTCTTCGCCACTTCATTAAAAGGAATAAGAATATCAAAAACTCTACCGAGTAGAATATAAAAAGGGGTTCCGGGAGGATGAGCAACGCCTAAAATATGAGCACAGGCTATAAATTCTCCGCAATCCCAAAGCGAAACAGTCGGGGCAATCGAATACATATACACCGAAAACAGCACAACAAACACTGATAAAAAACCAAAAACTTCTTTCTTTAAAAACTTTTTATCAATCAAACAAATCTCCTTATTCCCAGCCTAATTACTTTTTCAACATATCTTCTATTGTCGATTTCAATTCCTGAACATCCAAATCCCCGTAATAATCTCCTCCAACAGCCATAGATATAGAACCTGTTTCTTCCGATACAACCAGACATATCGAATCCGTCTCTTCCGTAAGCCCTATAGCCGCTCTATGCCTTGTTCCCAGAGTAGGACTAAGATCAGGATGATCGGTCAAAGGCAATATGCTTTTAGCCGCAACAATATAATCTTCTTTTATAATAACCGCTCCGTCATGAAGCGGAGAATATATCGAGAATATAGAAACCAAAAGATCCGAAGAAACAACAGCTTCCATTTTGATTCCCGTACGTATATAAGCATCCAGGGGGACTTTTCTCTCAATGGCAATCAAAGCTCCCATTCTCTTATCGGACAGCTGTATAATAGCCCTGCTGACTTCCTCAGATACCGTCTCTATGTTTTCTTGAATAAAATAACCCAATCTACTAGATTTTCCGAGAGTAATAAGTGCTCTTCTGATTTCGGGTTGAAAAATTATAATAAATACAATAACCCAAAGATCCCTTAAACCCCGCATAATAATTTTCATAGTCGGAAGATTAAATACATTACTTACAACAACTAAAGCTAATATCAACATAAGCCCTGAAAGTATCGGTATCGATCTCGTATTGGAAAAGAATCTAATTACCGAAAAAAGAAGCCCCGCTACAATAGCAATATCAAGAACATCTAATATAGAAAAATTTATCATTTAGCCTCCAAAATGGCTGAGATGACAGAAAGAGCGTTATTTGTCTGTTTAACATCATGCACTCTCAAAATTGAAGCGCCTTTAAGATATGAATAAATCGCGCTGGCTATTGAACCATCGAGTCTATCGGTTTCTTTTTCCCCTGTTATTTTACCAATAAAAGATTTCCTCGACGCGCCTACAAGGACAGGAAAATCATATGAAGTAAATTCCTCCAATCTTGATAGAATTTTTAAATTATCTTCCTGTCTTTTTCCGAAACCTATTCCCGGATCTAATATTATCTTATCCTCACTAATATTCTTCGATAAACAAAAGTTAATTCTCTCTTCAAAAAAATCCCCAATTTCTCTTATAACATTATCATAATAAGGATCTTTCTGCATTGTTTCCGGAGTTCCACTCATATGCATAAGAACAACTTTGCAATTGTGATGGCGCAAGACATCCACCATTTTTTTATCCATCCTGAGTGCGGATATATCATTAACAATCGTAGCTCCCTTAGACAATGCAACCTCAGCCACTTCCGCTTTATAAGTATCTATCGAAACAGGCACTGAAGCCTTTTTGAATAAAGGAAAAACCTTCTCTAACCTCTTCAACTCTTCCTCTATATCCAGCCTCGCGGAACCCGGTCTGGAGGACTCAGCTCCGACATCTATAATATCTGCGCCTTCTTTTTCTATTTGCTCAAATCGCGCTTGAGCCTCCTGCTCGTTAAAATAATCACCGCCATCCGAAAAAGAATCGGGAGTAATGTTTAGAACACCCATAATTGAAAATTCAGCTGTAGGCTTATTTTTCTTCAGTATACTTAAAATCTGCTCTCCGACTCCAGGTAAACCAAAATCCTGCTTTTTTAACTCTTCAGAGATTAATTTTAGTTCTCGCACGGTCCCGGGAAGAAGCACAATAGATTTCTCGATATCATTCACTACAACCTTTTGATTAACAACAGCGTCACTGCCGCGCGAAATCGCGATCTGTTTCATAATATTAGCAGCGGGAGGTGAAACATCATCTATTTCCAATACATGGAAAAGGCTTTTCTCCGCCATCATTTCGCGAACCTTGTTATGAACATTCAAAGATTCCATAACTTTTTCCGCGTCACTTAAATTTTGGATTAATTTCTTTTTAACTTTCATATCCGATAAGATTTAAAGCTTCAAGACGCGTTGACTCTTTTTTAAACACACCCCTTATCGCGGAAGTTACTGTTTTCTGCCCTATTTTTTTCAAACCTTGAATTTCCAAACAAAGTTGCCGCGCTTCGATAATCACAAGTACTCCCATAGGTTTTAAAACTTTCATAATAGAATCGGCAATTTGAGCGGTCATTCTTTCCTGTAACTGAAGACGTTCTGAGTAAATTTGCACGATATCTATTAAATTCGAGAAACCGGTTATTTTATCATCTTTTGGTATATAAGCGATATGAACTTTTCCAAAGAAAGGCAGTAGATGATGTTCACAAAAAGAATAAAAAGATATATCTTTGAGTATTATAATTTCGTCATAATGAGGCGTATTATAAACTCTTATCACTTTTTCAGGATTTTTATTAATTCCCTTAAAAAGCTCTGAATACATCTTAGCTACTCGCTCGGGAGTACGCCTTAGCCCTTCTCTATCAGGATTATCCCCGATAGCCTCAATTATTTCTTTTATTGCCTTTTCTATTCTTTTTTTGTCCATAAACTATTTTTCTCAC
>CAYWUC010000146.1:0-3991 GCA_964461395.1 uncultured bacterium | reverse complement strand
CACGAAGGTGTTAACTCCTGTTTCTTTAATCCTTTCTTCTAAATAAATAGAATTGGGATCACCCGTTTCAATTAGATCTAGAGATAAATCGATTGCTGTTTGTCCTACAGATGTGGAAGATTTTTTTTTGCCTCTTCCTTTCTTTTTTGGTTCTTTTGTTATAACAAGAGGTACTTCTACACCTTCAGAGACCAGGGCTCTTAATATTATTGTAGAAAGATGAGAACTTCCAAAGAATACTACCTTCATCAATAAGTTTTCTTATTTTGTAACTTTTCTTATCATTCCTTTTTCGAGTTCTATTTCTGTCTTTTCACTTACTTTCATTTTAATAGTAAGATCTTTAATCTGTGTTATTTTACCGTGGATCCCGCCCGAAGAGACTACTTTGTCTCCTTTTTGTAGGGATTGTATCATTTCTTTGTGTTTTTTTTGCTGCATTTGCGATGGTCTGATAAAAAGAAAATAAAAAACGGCGAAGATAAGCACCATAAAGATTATTGGTGAAAAACCTCCCTGTCCGCCGCATGCTTCAGGTGAAAGTCCCTGTCCGCCCAAAGAACCCTGCGCTATTAAAAAATTAATTATATTTATCATCAAAGCCTCCTTTGAATTTACTTAAGATTTCTTTTCTCCATTTAAAAAATTTTCCTTCTTCGATGTTTTTTCTTATTTCTTTCATTAATTCCATATAAAACGATATATTATGCAGTGTCGCAAGGTATTGCGCAAGGAGTTCATTAGTATTAAATAAATGTCTGAGATACGCCTTAGAATAATGGGTACATGTGGGGCATTTACATGTTTCTGAAATAGGGTTGGGGTCGTCTTTAAACTGTGAATTTTTCAGGTTAATTTTGCCTTCCCATGTATACAATCCAGCTGTCCTAGCGTTTCTTGTCGGGATTACGCAATCGAAGAGATCTACTCCTTCTCCTACTGCCCATAAGATATCTTCAATTTTGCCTAACCCCATTGTGTAGCGTGGTTTTTCTTCCGGTAACAAAGGTGCGGTGGATTTTATTACTTCTCTTGTTTGCTCCGTTGCTTCTCCCACAGCCAATCCTCCCAGAGCAAAACCGTCGAAGTCGAGTCTTTTTAAATCATTAGCGGCAGCCTCTCTTAAATCAGTATAGGTGGAGCCCTGTATAATGCAGAAAAGGAGTCCGGGATAATTACTTTCTTTAAAATATTCTAAAGCTGTTTTTGCCCATCTATTAGTTCTTTCCATAGCTTCCCCGGCATAACCGATACCTACGGGATAACCAATACATTCATCGAGAGGCATCAAAATATCTGCTCCAAGACTCACTTCTATATCGATAACTTTTTCCGGTGTAAATCTAAGGGGCGCGCCATCGATATGAGATGAAAAAAGAATTCCATCTTCCTGAATTTTTATCTTGCTTGAAAGAGAATAAACCTGGAAACCTCCCGAATCGGTAGCGATAGGTCTATCCCATCCGACGAAGGAATGCAAACCTCCTAAATTCTCGATTAGTTTCTCGCCCGGTCTTATATGTAAATGGTAAGTGTTTGAGATGAAAATTTGTACGTCCAGATTTTTCATATCCCAGCAGGGGAGCATTTTAATATCTCCTAAAGTCGCAACAGGCATAAATGCAGGCGTTTTTACGTTGCCGCTTTTTGTATTAATAATACCCGTCCGGGCATTATTTTCCTTTGCTCTTATTTCAAAAGGGATATTCTTCATAAGCAATTTAAAAAGCGGGCAACGGGATTTGAACCCGCGACCCCGAGCTTGGGAAGCTCGTACTCTACCAATTGAGCTATGCCCGCTTAATGGGGAATAGTAGCTAACAGTTAAATAAAGTCAAGGGTAAGTGAATTTTCTTATACTAATTTCTCACACAGAGGACACAAAGACATAGGTAGAAGAGTATATGGATAGATGTGTAAATGGGTAAGAGCAGTTAACCCATTCACTCATACAATCATTAACTCATTTTCTTAAGTTTAAACGACAAATCACACAAATAGCACGAATTATTTTTTACTAATTAACGAATATACTACTTAACTAATTCACCGATATTAAGAGTTCTGTTTCATTGCTTCTCTGACAGCTTCTACGAGTTCTTCATATTGATACGGTTTGTTTACGATGGCGTTGAAACCATGTTTTTTGTACTCAGACATTACCGGGTCTTCCGAATAGCCGCTGGAAACGATTGCCTTTATTTTGGGATCTATTTCCCTTAGTTTTTTTAAGGTATCCTCACCACCCATTCCTCCTGGAATTGTTAAATCCAATATAACAACATCGAATGGTTTGTCTTTTTCGATTGCGTTATTAAATTTTTTAATAGCTTCCTCGCCATCGGCGGCACCCTCGACTTTGTATCCGAATAATCTTAGGGCTTTGACGGTTGTGTTTCTCACAAAAGATTTATCGTCCATTATCAAAATTTTGCCCCTGCCTTTAAGTAACTTTTTCTCGGTTTTTTCTTTTTCTTCTTTATCTTTATCGGTCGCGGGAAGGTAAATAAAGAATGATGTTCCTTTTTCCGGTTCCGATTCGACAGTAACGTATCCTTCGTGTCTTTTTATTATTGAGAAAACGGTGGAAAGACCGAGTCCGCTTCCTTTTTGTTTCGTCGTAAAGAAAGGATCGAATATTTTAGAGATTACCTCGGGAGGCATTCCTATTCCACTGTCCCTTACCTCTATCATGATATATTTTCCCTTTTTTAAAGGTAGGTTTTTATCCTCTTTTAAGTTGATGTTTTTACCCTTGATGATTATTTCTCCTCCCTCCGGCATTGCCTGGTTCGCGTTTAGGATTAAATTATTGAAAGTTTGTGATAGCTGTCCTTTATCGGCTTTAGCATTCCAGAAATCATCCGGAAATTCAAAATTGCATTTAACATTGGAACCACTCAATACGAATCTAGCTGAGCTCTTTATTAAGTCTGTTAGTTCTATGCTGCTTTTAACAGGGGTTCCTCCTTTTGAAAAGGTTAGAAGCTGTTGAGTCAGGCTGCGGGCACTCTGAGCCGCTCTTTCCGATTCCTGTAATATAGTGTAGGACTCTTCGCTTGCATCCAGGTGCAGCTTCGCGAGAGATATATTTCCGAGAATACCGGTAAGGAAATTATTGAAGTCGTGCGCGATACCGCCTGCTAGAAGTCCTAATGATTCGAGTCTGTCCGCTTTTTCTCTTTCTTTTTCCATATCTTTGTATTCGGTAATATCTCTAATTATACCCATATAGGATTTTAAACCCTGATAAGCTATTTTTCTGATTGAAAATTCGCAGAAACGAATATCTCTGTCGTTGGTAATTATATTAGCCTCATAAACATTAGGCATTTCTTCTCCTTTTTCTCTTCTCAGTTCTATTTCTTTTACTATACTTCGGTCTTCTTCACTGATTATTTGCCACATATCAATCGCGTATAATTCTTCTTTGCTGTAACGAAGTATTTTGCACAGGTGATTATTAACGAATAAAAATTTATTATTTCTGAAGACGCAAATACCTTCTCTGCTGTTTTCTACAAGAGTCCGATATTTTTCTTCCGATTCTTTTAACGTCTCGGCTGTTTTTATTTCTTTGGTGATTTCTTTAACCACTCCTACGATGCCGTAGATTTTTTCGTCAGGATTTTTGAGTGGAAGATATATCTCCGAGGTGAAGGCCTTTGTTCCGTCGTTTGATTCGTAGGGTATTTTATCCCTTTTCACAACCTCGCCGTTCATAGCTTTTTTCATCATTTCATCGACTTCAGTCGTTTTTAAGTTAGGAAATATCTCCCAGGGTACTTTTTCGCTGTTTAGAACTTTCTCCCTGGAAACTCCGGATATTCTTTCCATCGAATTGTTCCAATAAGTAAAATGGAAATCCTCGTCCAAAACCAGAATACCATCTTCCATAGATTCCAAAGCATTCGAAAGAAGTTCTTCTTCTTTTCTAAGCTCTTCTTCGGTTTTTTTGAGTCTTGTTATGTCTCTTGAGATACCAATAATA
>CAYWUC010000145.1:0-18389 GCA_964461395.1 uncultured bacterium | reverse complement strand
ATATAAAATAACTTCCTGATGTCAAGTCCAACAATCTGTTAAACATTTTAAATTTACTCTCTAATTTTGGCCTATTTTTACAACGGCATCAAAGGCCGGCTTCGGATTACACTCGCGGTCAAACAACATGGGATATTCAGTTCTTCCTCTTATGGGTAAATAACTACGCCAGGATTGTTTATCATGGACGGCCCAGAATGTTATCCTACTAAATTTATCGCGAAATTCATGGAAAAAAGAGAATAACTCCGCGTATCTATCTGCCTGTTCCTTCAGCACGGAATCCGGAATGCCATCCGTGTAAGGATTGTACTTCTTCTGTGTCTCAGAATCAAAAGAGGATAAGTCCCTTACCGGAGTATCACAGGGATAAAAAGGAAGAACTCCCACATCCATTTCCGTAATCATAACTTTTACACCTAATTTTCCTAAGGTTAGAACGTACTCCTCAATTTCACCTATATCCGGATGTTCCAGAAACCAGTGTCCCTGTATACCTACTCCATCTACACGGATACCTCGCGATTGCAAATCCCCTATAAGCTTAATAATACCTTCACATTTAGGTTTTTTATAATAATCATAATCGTTGTAATAAAGCTCAGCATCAGGATCGGCCTCACGCGCGTATTCGAATGCTTTCTGTACGTAATCTTCTCCGATAATTTCATACCACTTGCATTTTCTAAAAGACCCATCTTCAACAATCACTTCGTTGACCACATCCCAACCGTGTACTTTACCTTTATAACGACCCATCACGGTAAAGATATGTTCCTTCATTCGGGCAAGCAGTGATTCCCTGTCCAATGAATTGCCCGTTTCATCCTCAAACACCCAATCAGGTGTCTGATAAAACCAAACAAGAGTATGCCCGACTACGAACATATCATTCTTCTCTCCAAATGCCGCATATTTATCTGCCGGTTCAAAATTGTATCTGTCTAATTCCGGATGTATTTCTTCCCATTTCAGAATATTCTCTGCTACAATGCTGTTAAAGTGTTTTTCTACAAGGGCTATACCATCCGGGTCGTTGCCTTCAATCTGGTCCAGACTTAATGCGGCACCAATATAGAAGTCATCCTTATAGATATCCTTTAGCGCAATGTTTTTATAATCATTCATTTTGTCCTCTTTATTTTATTTTTCATATACGATAAAATCAAACCAATCAAAATCAGCCGGAGTAGTGCTCTTTTTTCCGTTACCTGTAGCGTACATACCAATATATACTCCTGTAAAGAGATAGCCTACAACCTCTTCAAAAGTCAGGTACTTTGTCTCTACCTTACCCATACTTTCAGGTGTTCCGTCATTTACCTGATAGAAAAGTTCATACGATAAAGGTTCTGCTTCCACCGAAAGTATCACATCCCCCTCACCTATTTCTTCATAACGAACAGGCTCTACCAATTTACCTTTAACAATGTTCTTAAAAAAGACATTTCGTTTTCCATCTTTAAGCGTAATTCCTATTTCAGCGCGGTTCACCTCGTTTCCCCTGATAACAAGACCCGCTTCTTCTCCTTCATTTTTAGGGTCAAAATCGAGCTTCGCAGCCGCCTTACACTCCATTGCAGTTTGACGACGTCCCAGGAATGTAGGAGAATCCTGGTCCTCCATAGTTATTGCTGTACCCAAGAGACGCAGATAACCCGGACGTTCCTTTAAAGAATAATTTTCTTCGTACGGATTTCTTATATAATTCCAGCAAAGAGCAAGATTCGGGTTATCAAAATCATCTTTAGGAGGATCTTTTTTAAAAGTATATTTGGGTAATTTCGGCGCTTTCATTGCTTTTTCTATAGGGTTATCTCCATTGACAACAGGCCAACCCTCTTCATTCCACTCTAGGGGAGCCAGAAACATCTCTCTGCCGAGATGGTTATAATGACCACCCTGGGGGCGAATTCCGAGAAAAACAATCCACCATCCATCGGGAGTTTCGACTAAATCCCCATGTCCCAGAGCCCGAAACTGATTTCCTTCTTTATCTTTATGTGTCAAAACTGGATTATCGGGATTAGGTTCGAAAGGGCCCCATGGAGAATCGCTTTTGGCTATAGTAATCATATGGCCATAGCTTGTACCACCTTCCGAAATCATTAAATAATATTTTCCGTTTATTTTGTAAAGATGAGGTCCTTCAGGCCATATTCCTCCGGTACCTCCCCATATTTTCTTTAATTCACCTTCTAATTTACCTTCTTCAACATTCAACAAAGTCTGCGCTATATATCCATCAGCTTGGCCTACATGGCGAGTATAATAAACCTTACCATCATCATCGAAAAGCAAAGAAGGATCTATCCCTTCCCTGTCGAGCCACACAGGTTCAGACCATGGCCCTGAAGGGTGCTTAGCGGTTACATAAAAGTTACCCCCACCATCGACATTTGTTGTAATCATATAGAATAATCCTTTATGATAACGGATAGTCGGAGCATAGATACCTCCATTAGGCCTCATCTTTTCAAGAGGCAATTGACTCTCACGTGTCAGGCAATATCCAATTTGTTTCCAGTGCACCAGGTCTTTACTGTGAAAAACCGGTACTCCGGGAAAATATTCAAAAGAACTGTGAACAGTATAATAATCATCATTAACCCGGCATATACTCGGGTCCGGAAAACCTCCCGGAATAACCGGATTGGTATAAGTATCATTGTATTCTACCGAACAATTCGTCAAAATAATCATAAACAAAAATGATATAATCACATTTAATACAACAAACTTGCTCATTTATTTTACCTCCTAAAAATCGAGAACAAAAATTACCCTACTGACAAATTATTGAAAGTAAAACACCTTTTCAGTAATTTTTATTTGTTCTTTTTGCCAACTTCGATTAACGCATCAAAAGCTGGTTTTGGTTTACACTGCCGACAGAGCAATTAGCCCTCTTTTTTAGTCGGCAAAAAATTAACCGATGATTGTCTATCATAATTATCTTTCTATACTTTTTAATCGCACAACCACCGTTCGTTTTATTTCAATATTACTGATACTGTTTACGCCTTTCTATTAACTCTGCCTCCATTTCGTGTTCCGTGCTCTTATCTATTCCATAAAATAAAAGCGCGCCTACACCAATAAAGAATAAAATAGCAGGATAAATACTCATCATATAACGAATACCTCTTAATGTCGTGGCACTCTGTTCGACATTCGGAACATATTTATATAAAGCAAGAAGTTTTCCGGCAATTGCTCCGCCAAGACTAAGACCCAATTTAAGAGCGAACAAAATGCCCGCAAAGGTCATAGCTGTTGCTCGACGGCGGGTCTTCCATTCGGTAAAGTCGGCAACGTCAGCGACCATAGCCCAGAGCAAAGGAACCGTAACCCCATAGGAGAGCTGGATAAGAATGTTAAAGAAAAATTGCCAGAAAATCGCTGTCGGCGCTAAAAACACGTACACGAATGTAGACCCCCCCGCCAAAAAGAGACATACTCGAAAAACATCCCTTTTTCCAAACCTTATAGCAAAAGACTTTGAAAATATAATACCAATTAACATGGCAACAACTCCGGTAGTGCTGAAAAAGGTGAATCCTACTTTTACAACATCCGAGTCCGGACTTCGAGCCAGACCAAAATTCTGTAAGAACATTCTCAGACTCTCATGATTCACAAAGTATTTAGTGTAATAGAGTCCGATACTGCCCTTCAAAGACCAATAAACAAATATAAAAATAGTCATAATGAACATAATAACCCAGGGACGGTTCTTAAAGAGGTCGGCAATATCCTGTTTCACTGAAGTCTTTTGACTTGGGTCGGGTTTTATTCTTTCTTTAGTGGTAAAGAAAGTCGTCATTAAAAAGACCAAAGCCATAGAAGAGAAAAATACCATGGTAAGCATAAAACCTTTTGCATCATCACCCTTACCGAGTTTTCCCACAAGAGGCAATGTTAATCCCTGGACTATTAGCATTGCCGCATTCGCGAAGATAAAACGTATTTGATTAAGAGAAACCCTCTCATCTGAATCCGGGGTCATTATCCCCATCAACGATGAATAAGGAACGTTACCGGCAGTATAAGACATCATCAGCAAATTGTAGGTTACATAAGCCCACACTATTTTACCGACTGTGCTGAGATCCGGAGTGGTAAAACATAATACACCGGATATAGCCAGAGGAAAAGCGGCAAACAATACCCACGGTCGGAATTTCCCCCATCTGCTTTTTGTTCGATCGGCAAGAGCTCCTATCATCGGATCGTTTACGGCGTCCCATATACGCGAAACTAAAAACATGGTCCCAACGACCGCGGCAGAAATACCAAATACATCCGTAAAGAAGTACAGCATAAAAACGATATACATCTGGAAATAGAAGTTAAAACCAGTATCACCGAGACTATATCCTATTTTTTCCTTTATAGATAATTTCTTTGCTTCAGAATTCATATATTACTCCTTTTTACGCCTGGCATTCAATTTTTCCTCAATTTCAACCATTTTCTCATTCGTCAAAGGATAGTAGAACATTATTGCCGCGCCGATAAGGGCGGGAATAGCAGCGTAAACACTTATCGATAACCTTATACCCAAAAGTGATGTTGCTGTCTGCTGTACATTGGGCACATAACCATACCCGGACAGAATCCAGGCTAAAATAGAAGCCCCAAGAGCTACACCAAGCTTAAGAGCGAATAGCGATGCGGACATTATAAGCCCTGTCGCGCGCCTTCCGGTTTCCAGTTCTGAATAATCGGCTGTATCCGTGTACATAGCCCATTGCAGCACCGACACAGGACCCAATGCAAAAGATACAAGGAGCTGAAAAGCAAACATTAGAATAATATCATTCGGGCCTAAGAAAAAGAAAAGTGCTGCGAATATACCACTGGCACCTAAAAAGCCGGCATAAGTATTCTTCTTACCCAAAACCTTGCTAAACCAGCCGGCAAGAATTGATCCCAGAATTGTGACAAACGAACCTGCCATAAAGAAGACAGACACCATACCCTGATAAGAAAAACTATAGGCCTTACCTAAAAGCATCACTTCCTGATCCTGCACAAAATAAGTAAAATAGAACATAATACAGCCGGTTCGAATAAGAATAAACATAAGCTGGAATACGGTTGCTCCGCCAATCATTAACCACGGCTTATTTTTAGATAAATCTCGTAAATCGTCCTTCAAACGGGTTTTCTGATCCTTAGGAGGCTTGACCCTTTCTTTCGTCGATGCAAAAGTAACAAACAAGAGCACAACAGCCAAACTGGAAAGAACAATCATTGCCCTCTGCCAGCCTAAAGCATCATTACCCGCACCAAAACGCTGAACCATCCGCAGGGCCGAGTATTGAACTATAAGTCCTCCAAAAAAGGCTGCTACAAAACGAAACTGCGAAATTACGGTACGGACTCTGGCATTGGAAGTAATTACTCCCATTAAAGCCGAATAAGGTACATTTACAATTGTATAAAGCATCATCAACAATGTATATGTAACGTATGCGTAAATGAGCTTACCACTCGTACTAAGATTAGGTGTAGTAAAAGTTAATACTCCAATTAAGCCGAACGGTATGGCAAACCAGAGGATGTAAGGTCGAAACTTGCCCCAGCGTGTTTTCGTACGATCGGCAAGCATACCCATCATCGGATCATTGACCGCATCCCATATCTTGGTGATTAAAAACATGGTTCCAACCGCTTTGGCGGAGATACCGAAAACGTCCGTGTAAAAGATCGTTATAAACAGAATAAATGTTTGAAAAAATAAATTCGACGCGGTATCACCTACAGCATAACCGATCCTCTCAGTTATAGGTACATTCTGTGTATCAGAACTCATATATCACTCCTTTCAATCTAACAAAAGTTTAAACCTTTATTAAGAGTAACTATTTCCCCTTAATAATACCAGGTATTTTCCCCTCAAACTGCAGATCGGTTTCTCCTAAAACGAAAATCCGGCAGAGACCCTATTGATCATGTCATACAGCTCGACCTTGCTGTATGAATAGTCAATTTTCACCCCTGCAATACTTATACCAACTCCAGCGTTTAAACCCTCCAGGTAATAGTTGAATTTATATCCAGCCCTTAAGAAAAGCATATCTTTATACGAGAATTCTCCGCCCACATGATACCGTTCGTCCCAATCGCGAGGATGCAATCCCTCCAATCCAATGTTAAGAGAATAATCGGGATATTCTCCAAAAAGATCCAAAATATCCATACCAACACCAAGAGCAAAAGTTAAAGGTAACTCAAAACCAACTCGCTCATAAGTTACACGGGGAGAAAAATTCCTAACGGACATACCGAAAGCGAAACTTTTGAAACCGGGATAAAATAGAAGCCCGAAGTCGTAAGAGAGAGTCGAAATCTCGTTTTCTCTGGATACACTCGAAGAATCCCCCTCTTCCGAAACTTCCAAAAAATCATTCGATCCCAGATGTTGAGCAACATACTTAACTTGTCCTCCGATCGTAAACTTATCGGTGAACTCTCTGGCATAAGCGAGACCCGCACAAAATGATGCCACATCTAACAAACCAGTATCCTCATATCCGGCTCCGCCCTCGACAACTCTAGTCCCATAAATCTCACCATAATCAGGATATATAAGGCTGAAACCAAAATTTCCCAATACATCCGCATTATAAACAGCAGCCATATAAAGATAATTAATCTCGGATATCCATTGTGTTTGTCCAACAGATAAATCGAACTTACCTTCGATTTCTCCTATACCGGAAGGATTGTAAAAGAGCGCGGTAGCGTCCTGTCCTAATACGGTAAAAGCTTCTCCCATACCGACAGCTCTGGCCCCCGCAGCAACATCTAAAAAAGTGCAGCCTGCCTGGGCAACCTTGCTAGCCGCATCAACATTAAACGAAAGAACAAATATTAACAGAGATATTAAAAAAATAAGTTTCTTCATCTTTCCTCCCCCTTATCTAACTATTACAAACTTACGAGAAATGCTTTGGCCATCAGGAGTTTCAAAATGAGCAATGTAAATACCGCTCACAGGACGCTGATCGGAATCCGTAACAAGATATCTCTGACCATCGTTCCACTGAGCAATTCCGGCACCGCTATTGTGTTCTATGATTGTAACCAGATTTCCCGACTCGGTCAAAATCGTAATTGTACATTCACCGGGTAAATTCACAAAGGTTATTTTATTCTCATCATCTGCATATTTCCCTAATGCGGCACTACTTATAT
This sequence comes from uncultured bacterium, assembly GCA_964461395.1. Taxonomy (GTDB): domain Bacteria; phylum Hydrothermota; class UBA3072; order UBA3072; family UBA3072; genus JAFGHJ01. The sequence continues at coordinate 11,183 of CAYWUC010000145.1, read as the reverse complement.
TCAAAGGATTCGGAACGACCCTTACGGAATCGAGAGTTCTTCTCGGTTCAGATGTCAATCTTGCAGGCTGAGTTGTCTGTGTTAAAAACTGTCCGCTCTCAACCCCCACGGTACTAACGGCTGTTAAAGCATAATAATAATCAGCGCCCGGGGTAATGCCCACCGTATCCGCATATGTTCTTACATCAGGACCAACGGAATCTTGTAAAGACCAATCGCCAATAATTATTTCCGCTGCCTTCTCAAATACATGTGCACCTGCTGCTCTGTAGATTTTAAAACCAGCAAGATTCGAAGGAGTCGCGGTTTCATAACCCCAACTTAAATCTATCATATCGGGCCTGGAATTAACCGCGAAAAACGTAGGAGGTGCGGGAGAAGCGGGTATATTGTAATTCATATTAAAGTTTCTTTGCGCGTTCATTCCGTTGTTGAAAAGAGAATCTTTGCCGGTCGCCACCATTAAATCCTTAGCTATATCATTAATTGAAGGTAAAGGATCTATTCCCGGATCCGTATCATAATATAAATTGAATATCGGATCTCTTTTGCTCAACTCTTCTACCATTTGAACCGAATCTAATTCTGTCAACCAGCTGTAAGAAGCGGCCTGACCATTATTCCACGCTTCCCCGAGGAGGTACGAAGTTTTCCTACTTATCGCTCCGCCTACATAAGCATATACATACCTCAGGGTATCCCCGAATTCCATTCGGTAAGGTCCTATAGAAAAATGCTCCTGCTGATCAAACCTGCGATAGTCGGAACTCTCGGGAATATCTGTCATATAGATCCATCCCCTGGATGGGTCCAACTCTCCCCATCTATCCAGAGGCTGTTCATAATGAGTCTTTACACCAGAGGCAGTAGTATCGTAAACATTGTAAACACTATCCATATAATAAGCATCTTGAAAATTAGGGCTTGTCGAGTCGATACCAAATACACCCTTCACCATCACTTCATAAGCATTTAGGTAACCAGCGCTGTCCATTCCCGGAAAATCCCATATAATAAAGCTGGGATTACCCAGCACACTTGTATGCATACTTGGCTGGGCAGGGTCATTACTCGCGGCAATATTCGAAATGGGATAATTCTGAGGAACATCGCAATCTTTAGGAGCAAATAAAACCGCTGTACCTGCAAAACGGGCTCCGTCCATAAGAGTCCTCGCTGTACCGGGTTTTTTACCATAACTATCATAACCCGCACCTTTTGCTCTAAGAGGAGTAACATAATTAATCCGAAGAGAATCATCATCCTGAGGATAGGAAAGTCTCGTATCCTGGTCTTCTGTTGTTCCCGCCCAGGTATCCATTACTTTATTGTCCCCGGTACCGTTTATCATAGCCTCTATAACTCTGGTAATATAAACATCACTTAATGTCTGCCCGGGAAGTTCGATTTCCGGATCCCTATCTACATTACCAGTATTTACAAATGTCCAATCCCATATAATGTAATCATCATGCCCTGGCTGACTCCAGGCCAACACTCTCTGTTTTACATCAACACCCATCGACATCCTAACGTTGGATTCAACCATTACATCGGCAGTTCCCCACATTCTTTCGGGCGCCACCTCGTCTCCGGACATTGGGAACGGAGCTTCCAAATGCAGTTCATCCACAATTATCTGCGGAAGAGGATATCTCATATACCTGCGTATATAATAACCCTCTTCATCCGGAACAGCAAATTGATAATTTATATTGCCTCGTCTACGAGCGGCGTGCCCGGTAATATGAACATCCCAGGTATACCCGGTGGTATCTGTCCAGTTTCTAGCCCCAAAGAACAACCCAGCATCCTTAAGAAGCCCTCCCGGCCATTCGAAATTATCATTGTAGTTAATGTCATCCCAGGTAACATAACTGCCTCTAAAGTAATAAACATTACCGCAATTTCTAACATCTTCACTCATACAACCATGATCATATATGAAAGCTTGCAGTTTTCCCACATCGATGGTTTTAAAAAGCTGGGCGTGTGCAGTACTCACTAAAAATAAAGTTAGCAGTAATATTAATAATTTCTTTTGTCTCATTTTCAATAACCTCCTTTCCTCGTACTAAAAAGAGAACCTTATCCCAAACTGCACGTATCTCGGGTTAAGGTACCAAAGGTATTCTCTGTCCGGATTATCTATATATGGTTTCTCTTCACTTCGTAAATCTCCGATGTGATCCGGTTCTTCTCCTTCCGCCGGACCGTTTCTATAAGGATCGTCTAACCAAGGTCCTTCATTAAATGCCTCAAGATGCAGGGAACGTATATAATCGTTTCGGTCAAAGCCGTCACTGAAGCCCTGAGAAGATAAAGTCCCCCAATCAAAAACATTGTGCACATCAAAGAACAAACTAATCGGAGCGCCACCAACTACAAAACTCTTTCTTAGGCTTATATCCACATTACGTTCGTCCTGCCACCGGATATTGTTTCGCAATTCATTTCTCATCTCTTCTGTATTATCGCCCATATACGTATCATACCAGCCTGCTCTCCAGCTGTACAGAAATGAAAGATCATAACCTCCTAAAAATACTCCCCAATCCTGCGGCGATTTTAATGTAATTTGGGTTCTAAAAACTGGTCGAGGAATAGGGTTATCCTCTTCGGGCATTATTCTGCCCTCAGTTTGATTCAATACCAGGTTCTCATAGTAAGCATCTCTTCCGGTTTGCCCTGAAGTCTCTACTCTGTAATCGTAATTTATCCAACCTGTAAGAAACCTTCCATGAGCTTTTCTGAACTCAAATTCAAAACCTCTTATATCACCATAGCCGGTATTTTCGACCGTGATATAATTGACATCCCCGTAATAATCAGTGTAGGTAACATTAGCATATTCATTATCGGTATCCTTATAATAACCGGAAACCCTTGCCAGGTAAGTACTAGCTATACTGCTCTCGAAACCCACCTCATAAGAAATTGTCCTCTCCATATCTAAAGACGGATTACCCAGGAAAATAATCGGACTTCTAGAATCGCCCCAGATAATTTTATACCTATAATGGTTGGGCGGTAGAGAGTAAAAATGTCCGTAATTGAAGAACAACTTACTCATCTCCAATATAGGAAATGAAATCCCGAGACGGGGACTCAACTTAAAGGCCGCACTTGCATCCTCCATAGGCATCTGAGCCAACAATGAATCTTTCATGTAACTAGAATAAAACAACGAATATCTATCTTCACTCGTTGGCCACTCGGTATTTGGATCCGAGTAATCGAACCTCAAACCAAAATTGGCAAACATTCCTTCGAATTCAATCTTGTCCTGAATATAGCCGCCTGCAAGAATCGGATATGCATCATAGTTGGTATATATATACTGTTGGCCGGAATGCTCAGTTGGATCTACAGTATCTGGCGGCCAGGTCCAACCGTCAGTAGCAATCCAATATTCATGCAGTTTATCGTACTGAACCGAAAAACCGAATTTTATCTGATTATACTTATCCAACTGTGAAGTTATATCAAAACTCGCATTATAGGTCTCTGACCATGAAGTATTCCAGGTTCCAAGTTGATGAGTGGACCCATAATTCGAACCACCTATATCCGTAATTACGGCATCTTCCTCAACAGGAACAGCAAATCCATACGGTATATTATCAACCGCATAATCTCCTCCACCTATCACCATATCTCCAAACCATCTCACCACCGTATCTCCCATTATACGGCGAGGCACATCATAATAAAATCTAGCATCATTATCTGTGCGTAAATAGGTGAGTTTCACATCATAAAAAGTATTCTCACTCAAGGCGTGCTGTAGTGTAAGACCGTACATTCTGGAAATAACATCTAACGGAGATAACGCATTTGCTCTATACAGATTTCCGCCACTCAATTTATCACTCCCGTGATTTATTCCATTCCACTCCCCGGTGGGGTCTATCATATCCATTCCACTTCTTAAGTAAACCTGTCCGTTATAACCGTAGAAATAATTTGCATTACCCATTTGATACCCTGTAGCCCACGGAGAAAGGGAATTTATAATCGAGTAAGCGCCCCTTAAATTCAGCTTAATATTCCCAAAACGTGCGGTCAGTTTTAAACTTGTCATGCGTTCCTTATAATAATCCCTGCTATCGGGAAGCGCAAACGCATCATTATGGTCTCTGTACGAAGCATAAAAACTCATATCACCAAGATAAGCTCCAATAAGGGGAATTGGACCTCCAAAGCCAGCGTCCAGGGTCCAATCCGCCCTATCGCCGTATTTACATGGCCATTCTTCATCTTCTCTTGGTTCCCAGGCAAACTTATTGTATCCCACGACTGTAGTATCATCTCCTGTAATTTCATAGATCGGAGCATATGCCGAATCCGGCATAAGTTCATCCCAACTGGGCAAAGAAGTATCTCCTTCAGTATCAATACGACGCAGCCAGATTAACATATCCCGATATTCTTCAGGAGTGATGATATCGGCGTCAGCTCCTGCCTCCAGTTCCCATCCTCGGAAACTCGGATATGATTTTGCCTTAATTGTATCATAAAACGGGCTTCTACGGTTTCCCCATACACTACCAGTACCTTTCCAACATATACTATCATATTTAATAACCGTATCAAGACCAACAGTATCTCCTCCCACTATATTCCATACGTAACCTGTATCCAGCTTATTCCATAAAAACACCGAGTTATTGTAATTGTCAGGGTCGAATATAGATTGACCACTATGTTTTTGATAACCCGGAGTAAATCTGAACTCAAAAGAACCTTCGTATCTATTAGCAGAACCTTCTCTGGTAACCACATTTACAACTCCCGAACGAACATTTGAATATTCCGCGTTGAATCCTCCTTTTATTAAATTAAGCTCTTTTATTTCGCTGAGGTTGGGCATCATGACAGGCTCATTTGAAAGATTATCGACAAGCAATAATCCGTCAGCCATCAGTCTGGTTTGATCCATACCACCACCCCTAATACTCCAACCGTCTATTCCTGCTTGTAAGTTGAGATATTGAGTTACGTCAGAGATAAGAGGCACCGCCTCTATTTCACTCCTATCGGCGGAAAAAGAACTTCCGGCAAGGTCCATCTTGATAACTTCTCTTTCAGCCTGAACTGTCACACCTTCTCCTTCCACAACTGTCGACTCTAATTCAAAATCAAGCAGGCTTGTATGCCCGGATGTAACTCTAACACCGGTTTTCGTAACAGTCTTATAGCCCATCATCCTTGCCTGAATACTATAAATCCCAGGCTCCAATCTTATTATGTAATAATAACCATCACCATCACAGGCAGTTCCCCTCTCGGTACCTTCGATTAAAACATTAGCACCAGGTAGAGGTTCACCTGTTCTAGCATCTACAATAACACCAGCAATTTTTCCGGTAACAGCAGCCTCCGCTTCCGGACTAAATAAAAATAACGACAAAACTATCAGTAAGCCATAAAAAAACCATCTGGATAACGATAATCGTCTCCTTCTTGATCCTTTCACTGAAACCTCCTTTCCTTAGGTTTTAAAAAATAAGTTAAACAAGACAAACAAAAGAAAAGAAAAAAAGATATTTTTTCTGTGCATACCTCCTTAATTTTCAATAAATTATTTAAAACATAAGTAGGGACCTTTGAAAAATAATGATCACACGCACAAAGTTCATACAAATAAAATATAATAAAAAAAGATATAAAACTAACTCTCGAGTAAGAACTCTGTATAACCCCCTCCTCAAATTAGCTAACAAAAAAAATACTCTTTAATGCCATTACCAATTAAATATAATCAATTTTCCTAGTAATGCAAACTACTTTATCCTATTTATCCATCAGGTTATGGATGACCTTTAAATTTATCAATAAAAAAATCTAACTCTAACATAATTAATGTAAGAGCATTTATTAGAATTTATTTTAATGTAATCTACAGAGATTGTCAAGGGTAAAATTTTTATAACATTTAATTAATATTTTCAATTATATACAATATAAAAAACATTTAAACGAACAACGATATATCCAATATAAAATTAGAGATTTTTTATATGCGTACACGCAAAAATTCTAATTTCTATTTTTATTTTTTACAATACTGGATGTTTTTTTTAGAATGAAAGATCCAAGGCAACCTTATTAGGCCGTAACGTATAAATTATAATTTTTGTAAACGCATACAAATATATTTCGTAAATACTACTAACCAATCAATTAATTTCCGGAAGATACAACATAGTTTCGTCCGGTTTGCATAAAGGCGGAAATATTATCGAGGGGAGTTTCCAACGGCAAGTCGCATCCGGTACTAAGCACGTAATTAGAAAATCGATCCATAAGCTCGAGTAAATCTCGTACTTCTGATTTTACTTCTTCCGGATTTCCGTAAATAATGGTTTTAGTTGGGCTCATATTTCCTATTATAACTATTTTTTTCGGAACATTATTGGCAACTTCTAAAAGATTTACATTATTATCCTTAGAATCGAGGCTCAGCGCATCCACTCCTGATTGAACCATTTCTTCGATAAGATGCATACTATTGCCGCATACATGATATACGCAATCTACATTTCCCCGATGACAAATTTCGACGATTTCTTTAACATTCACCGCTGAGAACTTTCTAAAATGTGAAGGACCTAACATCACACCACTTGGTTCGAGAACACAGACCGTATCCACGCCGGCAGAAAGAAGAAGCTTCGTATATTTAACTATACATTCAGTAGTAAAAGTACAGATTTTTTCAAGTTTGTCAGGTTCTCTGGCAACCATAAGACCTGCTTCTTGAGCGCCAACAATCAAACCCGTCAGAGTATAAGGTCCGGATACATAGGCCCCAACCTTTACATCGGATGGGAACTCGTGTTTCATTAATTTTACCGTCCTAACATAACTAAGCAGTCTACCATCGCTATCGAACTCAACGTCTCTGAGCAAAGACAGATCATCGAGACAAAATTCTTTGTTTTTCTTAAGAACCGTAGCCGATTCATTCGGAGGAAAAATCGTATTTAACCCGAGGGCATTGGCTTCTACCGAGAGATCCATAAGAACAAACTGAATATCCGGACTAAATTTATCAACAAGTGAACTAACCACCTTAAAATGTTCTTTATGGTTCTGCTGTGCGAGTTTTATACTCGAACCAGCCAATTTAACACCTGGAAAACCAAGCAGAGGAGCAACCAAACGCTTATTTTCGGAATAAAAAGAATTTGCTAAATCTATGAGTTTCCCCATTTAAGTTAATCCTTATTTATTATATCTATTTACCCAATAATTCTTTCGCAAGATCTACAGCAGATGCGGCATCAGGAGAGTAACCATCGGCACCAATCTCTTTTGAATAGTCATCGGTCAGGGGAGCACCCCCTACCATTATTTTTATATCATCCCGAAGATCATTTTCTTTAAAGGCATCTATTACTTTCTTTATTTCGCCCATGGTTGTGGTCAAAAGAGCTGAAAGGCATAGAATATCCGGTTTGTTTTCCTTCACCAGATCCATGAATTTTTGAGGCGAAGCATCAACACCAGCATCTATCACCTCAAAACCGCCACCTTCCAACATCATAGCCACAAGGTTCTTACCAATATCATGCAAATCGCCTTTTACGGTTCCGATAACAATCCTACCTATAGGTTCTATTCCCGCTTCAGTCAGAAAAGGTTCAAGCAACTTCATACCTGCTTTCATAGCTCTGGCTGCCATTAACATCTCAGGAACGTAAATTTCGTTTTCCTGAAATTTACGTCCAACAATTTCCATCCCGGGAACAAAACCATCGTTAAGAATTTTTTCCGGAGCAAGACCTTCATCTAAAGCCTTTTGAGTCAACTCTACTACCTTACTTTCATTTCCAGCGACCACGTTTTCCTGCATTTCTTCCAGAACAGACACAATTCCTCCTCTTTATCTTAAATATTAATAATAACTTTTATAAATTAAAGTTTCCTTAAAAGATTTACTTTTAATTAAAACAAAACTATTAGTTTTTTTTATTTTGTCAATGCTATTGTGCTATTGTAATATACTGTCTTTTCCAATTACAGGGAGAACCTATACTGCAAAAACATAAAATATAAAAGATTCGGCTCTTGGCTTCTGGCTGTTGGCTTTTAGCTTTTAAAGAAAATTATATTAAGCCAATTGCGAAAAGTTAATGGCTAATAGCTTCAGTAATTATAATTTTTGTTTTTTAAATTTTGATATTTTATTTAAAATTATACGATTTAACTGTCTCTACAAAAGCGTTAATGTTTTTCGACGATACGTCCGGCGGCATTCCTCCACCACAGGAAAGAATTATATTGGATTTGTCTTCGATAGAACCGATTAATTTGCTAACAGATTTTTTGACATCATTCACACTACCCTTCGCAAGAATATCTCTCGGAGGTATATTGCCAAGCATAGTAACCTTATTATTGGTTTTCGATTTTAATTCATTCAGGTCTGTGTCAAAACCCATATTGAAAAGATTAACACCCATTTCAGGCAAATATTTAATCGATGATTTATGAGAAGCATCATTATGTAAAAATTTTACAGACATATCTGTTTCATATAGTTCTTTAAAATAAGGCAAACCGAAAGTCTTAAAGTCTTCTTCCCCTATAAAACCAATTATATCATCCAGAATAAAGATTCCGTCTATTGAAGAAAAAGCTTCCTTTTGAATCAGATGCCATTTTTTAAGAAACTCTGTAATTTTCTTTAATAAAGAATGCGCTTTCTCCGGTTCTGTTTTTATCGAAATAAGGAATTCAGTCATACCCATTAAGAAACCCGCGATATTTAAAGGACCTCTCGAAATAGAAAATTTTATTTTATGGCCTGCATCTTCAATTTTAGGTTGAGCTAACTTTAATCGGTTCAACATAAAGGGAAGAAGTCCATCCTTCTCCGAATCTGGAATTCCTAAATCTCCTATCTCTTCTGTAGAATTAATAACTTTTTCAGCACTTGGAAACGCGTTCGCGGGAAAAATACTTTTTGCTCCGAAAGCGGATGGCTCGGTACACATACCATATTCCGACCAGAAACCCGGCAAGAAAATTACATCGGGAAATTCTTTTATGGCTTTCATGTTGGCATCAAACCATAAACTATCATTTGAATAGTAATCGAGTATGGAAATACCAAACCAGTTAGGCAGCCACGGACTGTCTATAATAAAACCAACGGGCAAAGGATTTACTTTTTCTCCGTTTATAACATTAATTAATATATCCCATTGTTTGTCAGTCATACGAAACCATAATAGGAAATTACCGTTAGAAGTCAAGTGCAAATTATAGTAAGTGGTTAGTGGTTGGTAGACTGTAATCTAACAAATAAAAACTACTCATAATATTGGCTCTTTAACGTAGCTCTTAGCTTTTGGCTTTTAGCTGTTAGCTTGAAAAATACTTGGTATAATTTATGTTTTTTGTTAAGCTTTTAGATTTTTGGATTTTGAGGCTGGGGTTAATGCAAAAAGCTAATGGCGAACAGCTAATAGCTTTATGGGTGGTTTGTGGGTGAATAAAACAGGGTTGACTTAACTGTTCACCTTTAGTATTATAGTTTCATGCATTTAATCTTATTGCTTTTCGCGAATACTGTTATTATAGGCGAAGTAGAGGGAATTATTGGGCCCGTCACAGCAAATTATGTAGAAAGAGTCATTAAAAGAGCTGAAGAAAAGGACGTAGAAGCATTAATTCTCTTAATAGACACCCCCGGAGGACTCGACGGCGCCATGCGTGAGATAGTTAAAAACGAATTAAACTCAACTGTTCCTATAATTATCTACGTTCATCCCTCAGGAGCAAGAGATGCCTCTGCCGGAGTTTTCCTAACATACGCGGCTCATATAGCCGCAATGACACCCGGAACAAACCTTGGAGCGGCTCATCCTGTATCAATCTCCCCGCAGGGTCTCGGAGGAGGAGAGGAGAAAAAACCGGATGATACAATGATGGAAAAAGTAACAGAAGACGCGGCTGCTTACATACGGGGAATAGCAAAGAAAAGAAATAGAAATATAGAATGGGCTGAAAAAGCGGTCCGGGAATCTGTCTCCGCTACGGCTGAAGAAGCCCTGGAATTAGGAATAATCAATTTAATTGTTTCTTCTGTAGATGAACTGCTGGAAGAGATTCACAGCATGGAAGTAGAACTTCCGGAAGGTTCAAAAAAATTGGATACAAAAAACGCGGAAACCGAAGAAATACCGATGAATTTCAGGGAAGAATTTCTGAGTTTGATTTCAAATCCAAATATTGCTTATATTTTATTCTTAATCGGCGTATATGGTCTTATATTCGCAATAAGAAGCCCGGGAGCAATAATTCCCGGTCTTTTAGGCGCGCTTTGTCTTATCCTTGCATTTTATTCTTTCCAAACCCTTCCCATAAATTACGCGGGCGTTGCCCTGATAGTACTCGGTATTGCTATGTTCGTTATGGAAGTACTAACACCTACATACGGACCTTTAACTATAGGAGGTATTGTATCTATGTCTATAGGTTCAATGATGCTAATAAATTCCGATCTCGAATTTCTACAAATCTCAAAACCATTAATTTTTGCTGCTGTAGGGACGACTGCCGCATTCCTTATCTTCGCCTTAGGAGCTGCACTAAAAACAATGAGAAGAAAACCTATAACAGGAAAAGAAGGATTAACAGGGGCAACGGGCAAAGCTGTAAGCTATATAGACTCTAAAGGTGGAAAAGCATTCCTTCGAGGAGAATACTGGAACGCCATATCAGATAATAAAATAAAGAAAGACAGCGAGGTAGAAGTAATAGAAATTAACGGTCTTACTATAAAAGTTAAAAAAAAGGAGGTATAAGTTGAGTGCATTAATAGTCATAGTAGTAATAGTTTTAATAATCCTTGCCAATGCGATAAACATACTCCAGGAATATGAAAGAGCTGTTGTTTTTCGCCTTGGAAGATTCGCCGGGGTAAGAGGACCGGGATTTGTGCTTATTATTCCGGGTATCGAGAAAATTGTCAGGGTAAGCCTCAGAGTAGTCACCCACGACGTCCCGACTCAGGATGTAATAACGAGAGATAATGTTTCCGTAAAAGTCAATGCCGTGGTTTATTTCAGAGTTATGGACCCCGAGAAGGCAATAATTGAAATTGAAAACTACAAATTTGCCACTTCTCAGATTTCACAGACAACTCTTAGAAGTGTTGTAGGCAGTGC
>CAYWUC010000144.1:0-5475 GCA_964461395.1 uncultured bacterium | reverse complement strand
TCGAAAAGGAATATAGGAAACAATAAAAAAATCTGTGCGTATCTGTTTTAATCCTAATTTGAATATAAATAAAATATCAAAATTTAAAGAGCAAAATGACTAATGAAAATGCAAAATTATCCTATTCCGAAACCGTAAAAGTGAAAGAGATTTTACGTTATTAGGCGTATTTGTTATTTGTTTTTTTAATTTTTGAACTTTAATTTGTAATTTTACATTTTGATATTTAATTTTTGCATTTAGCGGTTTCGCCGCGTTGTGTTCTCTGTGGTAAAAAATTGGGGGGAGGCGGGTGGAAATAAAGTTGACATATTAATGTTTCAGCTTATTATTCTTCTTATGAAAGATTTTATAGAACTCATTAAAACTTTAAGAGAGAAATGCCCCTGGGATAGAGAACAAACCTTAAAAAGTCTTATACCCCAGCTTTTAGAAGAGGTTTACGAACTTGATGCAGAAGTGACTCAGAGTAATATCGAAAACATTATCGAGGAATTCGGTGATGTTTTTTTAACGGTTTTTATGATGGGTGTTATATTGGAAGAACAAGGAACTGCTTTTGGTAAGGTGATAGATAAGGTTTCAAAAAAAATGATTGCGCGGCATCCACATGTTTTTGGCGAAGAAAAAGCGCATACCGCTGAAGAAGTGTTAGATAAATGGGACAAAAGAAAAGGTAAAAAATGGAAAGTGGGAAGGGGTTTACCATCCCTTTTACGTTCATCCAAAATTCAAAAAAGGGCTTCAAGAAAAGGTTTTGATTGGGAAGACATAAACGGAGTATTTGAAAAAATAAATGAAGAACTTACTGAACTAAAGGAAGCTGAAAATAAGCAGGAGGAAATTGAAGAATTAGGAGATATATTATTCGCGGTGGCGCATCTCGGTAATTTTCTTGATATTAATCCCGAAATTGCTTTACAGAGAGCCAATGATAAATTTGAGGTTCGTTTCCGAAAGTTAGAACATATGTTAAAGGGTAAAGAGTTAAGTGCTTTTTCGGTACAGGAACTTGAGGAAATGTGGCAGCAAACTAAAATTATTAATACATAAAAAGGAGGAACTTTGTTTCTACTTTTACTTTCAATAACTGTCAGCGCGCGAGAACTTCATTTGCAAATGAATTTGTTTAATAATAGTGTATATTCGGATCGTTTATATATTACTACTGATAATGGTGGACTTGTTTCGTTTTCCCCGGAGGACAATAGTTGGGATTGGGTGAATTCTTTTTCCGGGCTTTCCAGTAACAATACGAAGGACCTTTTCCTGCGGGGAGATTCGGTTTTTGTTTTGACAAAAGGTGGTATTACTATATTAGATAAGGATCTTAATTCAATGGGTTTTCAGAATTTTAATCCCTTTTTCTTTGAATCCGATACCAGTCCGGGTTGTATCCATATATATAAGAACAATGTAATTCTCGGAGGGGCAAATGGTATTCAGTGGTTTAATTTGAATGATTTCGGGGATCTCGGTCGGGTAGTCGAACACGAGGATTATGGTTTTCGGGTTTTTGAAATTCTTCCTCTCGATACGTGTTATCTGTTCGGGACTAGTGGAGGCGTTTATAAAGTTGATTCAAATTTTCAGAATACTACTATGATTGATAATTCCGGAGAAACTTATTCTCTTTTTATCGATGGTGCTTCGATTTGGGCTGGTGGAAGTTGGGGCTGCAAAGAGATCGAGTCCGATACAGCGGGCTTTTCTAATGATACGGTATGGGCTATAGGGAAAATTAATGAGGAAATTTATATAGGTACGAGAGGGGGGCTTTATAGGTATGAAGGAGATTGGCATAGAATAAATGGGGGAGATGTGCGTGGTTTTGCAAGTGTTTCTCCGGGTAATAGTATAATTTCAGCTGTTAGGAATAATGGTGTTAGATTTGAAGGCTCATCGGGTTATATCTTTCCTCCGGGGCTTGTTTCCAATTTAGTGACAGATTTAGTCCAAACTCCGGATGGTAAAATTTATGTAAGTTATAAGTCCAGTAGAAGGATTTCTATGTTCGATGGTATCGATTGGAATATTCTTAACACAGGAAACGAATGGGGGCTTTCGGGTGGGTATCTTTTCAATATGGAGTCTGATTCCGAAGGCAGGATATACTTTGGTTTATGGTATTGGCAACAGCAACCTATTTTATTTTGTTGGGATACACAGAATGATACTATGCCTAAGGCAATTAACCTTCCTGTTACTTCTAATACTGTTACTGGACTGTTTATAGATAAAAATGATGATTTATGGATAGGGCTTTTAGTTGACGAAGGAAGTTGTGTTCTAAGAATGCATAGAGTAAATGAAGATTCTCTTGAATGGACTACGTACAGCGGCCAGGGAATTCTGTGGAAAAGGGTTTTTGCCGAAGGCTTGGAAGGTATTTACTGCGGGAATTCTCCCAGCGTTGGGGGTGCTGGTATCCATATTTTAAAAGAAAACGGAGAGGTTGAAAAAGTTGTTGGGAACCTTGGTTCCAGTACTACCTCTATGACGGCTGATCTTCGAGGTAACATTTGGGCGGGTCTGGAAACAGGTCTTGCCTATATTGTAGGAAATAATGTCGAGGAAATTTACACTTCAAGCAACTCTGACTTAATTTCAGATAAAGTAGATGGTCTTACCATCGATTTTCAGGGAGGAATATGGTGTTACAACAGTCAAAATGGATTAAGCTATCTTAATCCAGAGAGAAACTGGGAATCATTGCCTCAAGAATTGAAACAGATACAATCTTTTATTCTGGATGATGTCATTTCTCCCCTTCATTTCACTGCAAACAAAAATCTTTTTGTTTGCATGTATAATGGGTTATACGAATTTGATATTAATTTTAGCTATACCGATTCCGGAGAGGTTAATGTTTATCCTAATCCATTTAATTATGAAAGACACGCCAGGTTGAATTTCTCCGCGAGAGAACTCGGTGGGAAAAACATATTGATTTATAATTTAATTGGGGAGTTAAAGGGAGAATATGTTGTGCCTTCTGAGGAGGAGGAGTTTTCGCTCGATTTTCCTGAAGACATCGATCTTTCTTCCGGATTGTATATGTATTTTATAACCGAGGATGGAAGTGTAATTTATAAAGGCAAATTCGTCGTAGTCCGGTGAAAAATTAAACCACGTGATTACACAAGATTAGCACCAGATTATCCAACCTCTCCCATGTTTATTATTAACCCGTTTTGAAAAAGAAAAAAATCTTGTGTTAATCTGTGAAATTTTGTGGTTGCAAATCTTTTTTCCTTGACAAAATTCAGGCGTTTTCTATAATGGAAATATGAATAAAAACAATAAGATTTCACAGGAAGATTTATACAAGTTTACCGCTTTGATGATGAACTTGCCGTACGAAGACGAATTTCGCAGGGTTAAGGTTAAGACTAAAGAATTAGATTATTTTCTAAAGAATGTTGCGGAGGGTAAAATACAGGATAGCAAGGAATTTATTCGTGAAGGGCTTAAAGAGACTGTAACTCCGGCTCTTCTTTCTATAATTAATGAAAAATTAAAAAGATACGCGAGTAAATATAAAGATGAAATAAAAGGAAAGGCGGCATTTACGGTACTTCAGTTTTTATATCAAGGGCTTCCTTTAGATTCAAATGTATTTTTTATAGCGGTTTTTATAAGGAGTGCTCTGAATCGTCCTCTTGCGGATAATAATAAAGTTTGGACTTTTTTGTATGAATTTTTGCCCAAGAAAATCGAAACAAAGGAAACTGAAAATATAGAGAAACCTAAGTTTAAAGGTGTTTCCGGCGATGAATTCGAAGATAGTAAATCCGGACTGTTGACTCCAAAGAAAAAAAAGCTACAAAATAAAGAACAGTCAAGAATAATAATACCAGGAGGGGGTATAAAAAAATAAAATGGCGAAAATTGTAATTATTATGGGTTCCGGTAAAGATCTTGAATTTGCAAAAAAAGTGGAAAAGATAGTAAAAGAATTTGGGATTCAGTGTGAATTAAGAGTTGCTTCAGCTCACAAAACTCCTGATAAAGTTTTAAAAATTATAGAGGAGAACAGAAATGAGGAAATTGTTTATATTACAATTGCGGGTCGAAGTAATGCTTTAAGCGGTTTTGTAGATGCTAATTCTTCTAAACCTGTTATCGCCGCGCCTCCATATTCTGATAAATTCGGTGGAGCAGATATTTTTTCGAGCCTCCGGATGCCGAGCGGAGTTGCTCCTTTAGTCGTTCTCGGTTTCGAGCAAGCTGCTCTTGCCGCAGTAAAAATACTCGGTCTTGGTAATGAAAGTTTGGTGAAGAAAATAATTAAATACCAAGCGGTTTATAAAAAAAGAATAGAGAAGGAGGATAAGAGAATAAATGGGTAGTGTAAAAGATCTTACCATAGTTGAAAAACCTACCGATGATAGTCTTGGGATTGGGTTTTTTAAATTTTCTGACAGGTATTCTGTTTTTGATTGGGGGGAAATGCCTGATCATATTGTTAATAAAGGTTCTTCTCTGGCAATAATTACCTCCCATTTTTTTGAAATTCTTAAAAAAAGGGGTATTCCTAATCATTACATCGGAGCAGTTCTGGGTGGAGAGACTCTGAATTTCGATGAAGTTGATAAACCTTTTGATACAATTAAAGTTAAACTTGTTCGTGTAGTAAAACCCGAGATAAAAAATGGAAAGTACGATTACTCTATTTATAAAAAGATATCAAGGAATTTTCTGATACCAATGGAGTGCATTTATAGAAACTCTGTTCCGGAAGGTTCTTCTTTCTGGGAAAGATACAATAAAGGTGAAATTGAATTCGAGCATGAAATAACTCCTGACGTTCCTTTTGGAAAGCCTATTTTAGATGTGTCGACAAAGTTGGAGGAAACCGATAGATATTTATCCTGGGAAGAAGCAAAGGAAATATCCGATTTAGATGCGGATCAGATTGAAGAAATTAAAAGTATGCTTTTGAATGTAAGTAATATTATTACTGAAGAGACGAAAAAAAACGGAATTATCAATCAAGATGGTAAACTTGAATTTGCGCTGGACGACAGAGGTTTTATTATCGTAGTCGATGCGTTGGGTACGCTTGATGAATGCCGTTTTATTTTTAATGGAATTGCTTTGAGTAAAGAAATACTTCGTAAACATTATAGAAAATCCAAATGGTACAAGGAAGTCAAAAAAGCAAAGGAAAAAAATTTAAGAGATTGGAAGTCGTATATAAAAATACAACCCGATCATTTACCCGAGGATTTGAAAAATGGAGTTTCGCAGATGTATCAGTCGGTAGCAAATTTGATTTCCGGTAAAGAATTCTTTGATGTCCCGGCTCTGGATAAAATAGTTAAAAAATTATCGGATTTTAAGTAATACATAGGTTAGAGGGTCAGGAAGTTGGGAAGGAAAACAACAGTACAATTTTTTCTCTGTGTACTCCGTGTCCTCTCTGGCAAAACTAAGTTTTTAGCTTTTCGCCTTTGGCTTTTTGCTTAAAAA
>CAYWUC010000143.1:0-2790 GCA_964461395.1 uncultured bacterium | reverse complement strand
GCGGAGACCGCGGATATAATCCTTGTAAACAGCAATCCTAAAGATGTGTTGTCTCTTATACTTTTCGGCAAAGCAACGTATAGAAAGATGGTCCAAAATCTTTTCTGGGCTACCGGGTACAACGTAATTGCCATACCTCTTGCCGCGGGTGTTTTATATAATGCAGGAATTATTATATCTCCTGCCGTAGGCGCGATACTCATGTCCATGAGTACTGTCATAGTTGCCATAAATGCAAGTTTCTTGAGAGTCAAAAAACAATAAAAAATCCTATTAATCCTTTTTTAATCTGCGTCCTAATTTTAGGATTTGGGATTTAGCAAAAACAACAAAAAAACTCTGTGTTCTCTGTGAGTTCTTTCTTCTCTGTGCCCTCTGTGGTAAAACTAAGCTTTTAGCTTTTCGCCTTTGGCTTTTTGCTTAAAAAAATAAAAGTAAAAACTTTGTGGTCTTTGTGGTTCAAAAATTGTGTGGGGATGTGGGGTAAGAAAAATACTTGACTTAATCGACAAGAATTCCTATTATATCGAAAAGGAGGAAGTTATGGAATTAAGTAGCGATATAGAACAAAAAGTGACTACAAACTGTAAAGATATGAACGGTTGGATAAAATTTTTGGGAATAGCTGCTATTATTTTAGGGGGATTATACGCGTTAACGATAGTTGGTATTATCATAGCATGGATGCCTATCTGGATTGGGGTTATTCTTTTGAAAGTCGCAAACAGTAGTCGGGAAGTCGCTGATGGAAAAGTGGAATCTCTGGGAGAGATGATGGGTTCACTAAAAACGTTTTTTCTCATTTCGGGAGTGGCTACGATAATATCGTTTGTTTTCAGTATAATATGGTTGATGATTATGGGGATTGCCATGATTGGTGGCATATTAGATGAAGCCGGGGGTTTTTATTAAGGATCCCCCCAGATTTATATGCGATTTTATGCTGGGGCGGCTCGCGAAATGGATGAGATTATTAGGATTTAATACTTCGTATTATAGAGATACAGATGGTAAAACAATAATTTATCATAGTAGAAAGGAAGGGCGCACAATTTTAACAAGGTCAAAAATTTTAGCGGAAAAGTATGGGGATTTAACATTAATCGAATCAGAGCATTTGGAGGAACAGTTAAAGCAAATGATAAAATTGTTGGGAACTTGTGATCCTTTTTCTCGTTGTCCGGTTTGCAACACGAAAACTGAAAAAGTTGAAAAGGAAGTAGTAAAAAATGATGTTCCGGCTTATGTTTTTGAAATTCATAATGATTTCAAAAAGTGCCCCGGATGCGGCAGAATTTTCTGGAAAGGAACCCATTATAAGGAAATAAAAAAGGTTATAAATGAAATCGAGAATTAAATTAATTTCTGTTTTTTTGTTGTTTATAATATCCTGCGCGCCTATGGTCGTGCCCACGAGAAAATTGCAGGAAGAGCCGGTCGTGAGAATATTATTAAAAAACGCCGGCAGTAAGTTAGATTTGAGAGCAGATTCCAAGATTAAAATAAAAACCGGCAGTAAAGATGGTACCGTCTCGAGCAGAGTAACAATTTATTTTAAACCTTCTTTGAAAATCGTCACTGCCGAAGGGAATATAAAAAACCCACAGTTCCCAATCTTGCTCGAATCCACAAAAAGATTTATAAAAATTGACGGCAATATTTACCCGGGAGTAATAGAAATAGTAAAAGCGAATGATATTCTGATAATTAATCATGTTAAAGTAGAAGATTATTTAAAAGGAGTTATACCCTATGAAATAGGAAATCTTCCCGAGAGTCAGATAGAAGCACTGAAAGCTCAGGCTGTTGCCGCGAGATCGTATGTTATGGCGCATAAAAAACCGGATAATCCTTACGATATTCGTCCTACAATTTGGGACCAGGTTTATGGAGGAGTCGGTAAAACAGATAGAATAATCGAAAAAGCAGTAGAGTCGACACGCGGTATTGTGGGAACTTATAAGGGAAAAATAATAGACGCGAAATATTCTTCTACCTGTGGGGGCACTACTGAAAATAACGAGAATATATGGATCGGAGAAAGAATCCCTTATCTCAGGTCGGTTCGGGATTCCGGGTGGGATAGAAAAGATTTTTGCAGATTTTCTCCTCATTACAGGTGGGAAAGGATATATGATAAGAAAGAGTTTTTCGAGGTGGTGAAAAGACAGATGCAGGATTTTTTCGGCAAAACACCCGGTAAAATCGAGTGGATTAGAATATCGAAAAGAACCAGAACTAACAGGGTGAGGAATATTGAAATAAACACAGATATAGGAAAGTTTGAACTTGAAAAAGACCAGATAAGAAGGCTCTTTAGTGATTACAGAGGGTCTCTTAAATCTATTATGTTTCAGATAAAAGTTAAGAGCAGTCAAATTATTGTTTCCGGAAAAGGATACGGACACGGAGTGGGAATGTGTCAATATGGAGCGATGGAAATGGCGAAGGAGAGGTATAGTTACCAAAGAATACTAAAACATTATTACAAAGGAGTAAACTTAAAAAAACTCTGGTAAAATGAAAATTCTTCATACTTCAGATATTCACATAAGAGAATATGAGGATGAGTCATGGAAGACTTTTGAATCATTGGTTAAAATCGGAGCGAAAGAAAAGATTGATGTTTTTGTTATATCCGGAGATTTCTTTGATAAAAAGGTAAGTTTTGTTAGACTTTATCCGGAAATAAGACCTCTTCTTAATAGTGTAGAGTACGAATTTGTTATCATTCCAGGGAATCATGATGAGAACGCTTTTGCGGTGGATGCTTTTCTTGGTGAAAAAGTA
>CAYWUC010000142.1:0-1959 GCA_964461395.1 uncultured bacterium | reverse complement strand
CCTGCCCTTTTTGCTGTTTCTATATCGAGACCCAATTCTCCTGCCATTAGACCCATCAGGTAGGAAACTTCTTTTGAATGTTGCAGTACGTTTTGCCCGTAACTTGATCTAAACTTTAATTTTCCTACCATTTCCACCAATTCGTCTTTTATTTTTGATAGACCAAGTTCAAAAATAGTGCTTTCTCCTATTTCAAAGATTCTTTCCTGGAATTCTTGTTTAGTCTTTTCTACAATTTCTTCTATTCTGGCGGGATGTATACGTCCATCTTTGACCAATTTTTCCAATGAGGTTTTACCGATTTCTCGTTTTATGGGATCAAAACAGGATAAAGTAACTGCTTCCGGAGTATCATCGATTATTACTTCTATACCTGTAGCCTTTTCAAAGGCTCTGATATTTCTACCTTCTCTTCCTATGATTCTTCCTTTCATATTTTCGGAAGGTAATGATACTACGGAAACTGTTGAATCGGAAACATTGTCTATCGCGCATCTTTGAATTGCTTCGGTTATAATTTTTTGAGCAGAGCGTTTGGCTTTTTTTCTTGCTTCATTTATAACTTCGTTCTCTATCTGAATGGCCTTATTTTCGGCTTGCTTGCTGACTTCTTCCAATATTTCTTTTTTGGCTTCGTCCCGGGTCATTCTGGATATTGTTTCCAGCCTTTTGTTTGTTATTTCCACCAGGTCGGTGTATTTTTTACGTTTTAGCAATATTTCTTCTTTTTGCTCTTGAACAGCTTTTTCTCGACTCATTAAGTTTTTCTCTTTCTGAGAAAGGAAATTACTGGTTCTTTTTTGTTCTTCGTCTTTTCTTTCCAATTCTTTTTCCCATCTGTCAAGATGTCTTTTTTGAGCTTTAGTTTCTTCTATAAATTCTTTCTTTTGAGCTCTTTTTAATAGCTCTAACTTTTCCCGAGTTTTCTCTTCTATTTCTTTGCTCTTGGATTGAGCATTTCTTATTAACTTCTCAGCTTTTGTTTCAGCCGTTTGTATTTTCTTGTCGGTTTTAAATTTCTGAAGGAAGTAACCAGCACCAAGTAAAACAACTGAAATTACTCCATATAATACGATTATTATCCAACTCATTTGAAACCTCTCTTTTTATTTTTTCGAGAGGCAAAGGGAAAGAAGTATTATTCTAGACAGACATATCTTTTAATTTTTCAATCTCGTTAGCCAGTGCAAAGTATTTATCTGCTATATTTAGAGCTGTTAATATTGCAATGGTGTTTTCTGAAGAGTAAGGTTCTTCTTCCTTTATTTTTTTAGCTAATTCATCGACAAACATTGCAATTTTTAAAGCTTCTTCAGGATTTTTATCAGTAATGAAAGAATATTTATTTCCTAAGATTTTTACTTCTACTTCTTTTCCCACTTATAGCCTCTTTTTTAATTCTTCTTCTATGTTATTTATAAGTTCTATTGCTTTTTTCTTCTTTTCTTTTTCTTTTTCCAGTTCTTTTTTTAGTTGTTCATTTTGCAGTTTTAGATCTTTCATAGTTTTCATACAATTTTTTACAATATCGGATAGGTAATCAAAATCTAAAATATTCATTCTCTTAGAGTGGCTCCTATACTCTTAAGTTTTGTTGTAATAGCTTTGATGTCGTCCTTTGTTTCATCGTCCGTAAGTGTCTTATTTGGGTTGTAGAATTCAAGTCTAATCGTAAGAGATTTTTTATCTTTTCCGAGTTTTTTCGCGCTGTAGACATCAATTAATTTAATACGCGCTCTTTGCCTGGTTGAATTATCTAATAAAGTTTTTATTTCCTCGAATGGCGTTTTTTCATCGACTATTATTGAAATATCTCTTTTCAAAGGCGGAAATATACTAACTTTTTTAAAGCGCTCCTCCTTTTTGTGTTTTAAGAGTTTTTTTAATTTAATTTCAATGCCTAAATCATCATTTTTGCAGTTTCCTTGTTTTATCATCCCTAATGTTCCGCATTATTCT
>CAYWUC010000141.1:0-16737 GCA_964461395.1 uncultured bacterium | reverse complement strand
AAGACAGTTTTCCCTCATATCTTCAAGGAACATTATGCCACGAATTCGGTCATGCTTTGGGACTCTGGGATCTCTATGATATATCCTATGAAACCTGGGGCATGGGAGGTTGGGCTCTTATGGGCAGCGGCAATTGGAATCTCCAGGGTCTTATTCCTCCAAGGTTATGCGCTTATAACAAAATCGACCTTGGGTTCGACAAACCTTACACTATAGACAGAACTTCTACTTCCCTTCCGGTAAAATGGTCAGGCAGCACAGATTCAACGGTTCCAAGAATTTATAAAATCCCTATTAACAAGGATGAATATTTTTTGATTGAGAATAAATTTGCTTATTTAAATCCTGATACTGCTCATTATGTCAATCCGTGTACCACCAATGTGGATTCTAACGGTTATAGGGTATGGAAGGATAATGTTCTTGTAAATGTCGACGATTACGAATCTTCTCTTCCCTGCGACTTTAACTCGGGGGGTCTTGCGATCTGGCATATCGATGGGAGAAAAATAGCCGAAACAGATACACTCAACATGATAAATGTCGGATTTCCAAAGGGCATCGACCTCGAGGAAGCCGATGGAATACAGGATTTCGAAAAGGATTTGTATAAAATCCAAGACGCGATCGCGGTAACCTATGGTTCTCCGCTGGATGTTTTTAGCAGTGAGGGGTTCAATTCAGAATTTTCCCCCACAACAGATCCTAACACTCACGATAATTTTGGTAACTGGACTGGTATAAAGGTTTCAAATATCTCTTCTCCCGATACACTTATGTATTTCGATGTTTCTTTTAATGATATAATTTCCGGCTTTCCTAAAAAATTTGGCGGGAAAATGGATGTTATTTCGCCTCAAAATGTTAACGATTCTATATACATTGGTGATATGTGGGGAAATATTTATAGAACAAATCCGGATGATACGTTATTTAGTATGATTGAATTTACGGATTCCGTATATGAAGATTCTACATATACCTCTCCTCTTATGACTGATATTACAGGAAACGGGGAGTTAGAACTTTTTGATATGACAATAAAAGGAAAGGTTTTTCTCTTCGATATATCTTCCGAGGCTCTCCTGGATTCTTTTTCTGTAACCGGAAATATATTCGGTAATGCTTCAGCCGCGGATATTCTCTCCGGAGGAGGCAAAGAAATACTTTTTGGAACCTCCGCTTCGGAATTACATTTACTCCGATGGGATGAAGACAGTTTGATCGAAGCCGATGGCTTTCCTCTATATGTTGGAGATTGGCTGGTTTCCACTCCGCTTGTTATAGGAAAATCGATATACGTTTTACCGGAAGACGGGATTCTTATTAAAATATCGAATACGGGTGATATTATTTGGAGAAAAGGAGAAGGAAATGTCTCTCTTTGTTTATCTTCTCCTGTGGCGGGAGATATAGATAGAGACGGAGTTAAAGAAATCCTTTGCTCGGTAGGTTCAAAAAGTATTTTTGCCGTCGACACCGCGGGATACATCGAATGGGAAAAAGAACTCCCCGCGAAAACATACTTCTCGACACCCGCGCTTGGAGATATCAGTGGAGACGGATATCTGGATGTTGTCTTAGCGGACAGTGCCAATATATTCGCTTTGAATAGAAATGGTGTTTTAATAGATAATTTTCCTATAAAAATGCACCTGTCCCGGCAAACTCAGTCTTCGATTATCCTGTCAGATGTAAGCGGAGATTCTTTGCTCGACATTGTATTTGGTTCTCCAGACGGGGGAATTCTTGCCTATAACGGAGAAGGCGCAAAAGTGGTAGAATTTCCTTTCGCCACCGGGGAAAGGTCGTATTCGACTCCTTTAGTTTTCGATATGAACGGAGATGGGCGCTCGGAATTATTTATCGGTTCCTGCGACGGATGGTTGTATGGCTGGGAAACCGATGGATATTACAGAAATGACGGATGGAATAGTATTTATTTTAACAATGACCATCAATCAGTATTTCCCGATTCCCTTTTACCTGAAAGTTTTGATGTGAGGGGAGAATTGACTATTGAGGAATTCTATATTTATCCTTCTCCCGTTAGAGGAGGCAAAGAAGCCTTTATAAGATTTAGTTTAGGAGCCTCATCTGATAATGTTCTAATTAAAGTTTTTTCGCTTTCAGGTAGACTTATAAGCCAAAAGAGGGTTATGGGAAATCTCGGCCTTAATGATATTCGTATAGACGAGGATCTCACAGGAGTTGCTAACGGTATTTACATCGTGACAATCAATGTTGATGACAGGGTTTTTGATAAGTTAAAATTTGGTTTGCTGAATAAATTTTAGAAGTATAGGTTATGGAGGAGTATTAATGCTATTTCTTACAATTCTTTTTTCAATTACACCGGCAAAAGCGGCTTTTTCTTCTTTTGTTGTTCCCGGTTCCGGAGATTGGTTATTGGGAGATAAAAAAAGAGGCAGTTGTTTTATGCTGACAGAGGCTGCAATCTGGTTGAATTATTTCAATAGTAACAGAGAGGCAAATAAATTAGATTCAAGGTCTAAAAATTTCGCTTCTTACTATGCTTCTGCTAATAGTGATAAAATAGACGAAGATTGTTTTCGTGCCATGGAAGATTTTTTAACGAACTTGGATTATAATGAAACAGTTAAAGAAGAGGCAAGAAGATTGTATCCTGACACCCTTAACACGGAAGCTATGCAGGAAAGAATAGAACATAGAAAGGAGTATATAGCAGAAAATTCTTATACCGGTTTCGATTCCTGGGAGTGGGAATCGCGGGAGACTGCGGATGATTTCAGGGAGATGAGAAGAAGCAAAAGAGCAACCTTACAGACAGCATCAAATATGGTTGGACTTGCTGTTGCCAATAGAGTGGTTAGTTTTTTTACTACTTACCTCTTTGGAAAACGGGTATCGGTAGAAATTAAACAAAATGAAATTGAAATGGGATTCAGATTTTAATGAAGTTATACAATACATTAAGTAGAAAAAAAGAAGATTTTAAACCTTTAAAGGACAAAAAAGTGTCTTTTTATTATTGCGGTATGACTCTGCAGGAATCCCCTCATATTGGTCATATCAGGGCGGCGCTGACAGCCGATATTCTCAATCGTTATTTAAAATATCTGGGCTATGATGTCAATTTGATCGTAAATTTTACGGATATAGACGATAAAGTTATTCTTAAGGCGGAAGAAGAAAAAAAAGATTACAGAGAAATAGCCGCGTACTATGAAAATGAGTATAAAAGAGTAATAAATCGTCTGAACATTCTTGAGCCTTCATTGTACCCGAGGGCAACTCAACACATCGAGGAAATCATCAATCTTGTTCAAAAACTCGAAAAAAAGGGATATGCTTACGAGGAAGGTGGAGACGTTTTTTTTAGAGTTCGAAAATGCAAAGAATACGGTAAACTTTCCGGTAAAAAAGTGGATGATTTAAAAACCGGAGCCAGAATCCAGATAAATGAAAAAAAAGAAGATCCTCTTGATTTTGTTTTATGGAAAAAAGCGAAACCTTCTGAACCTTCATGGTTTTCCCCATGGGGAAAAGGACGACCCGGATGGCATATAGAATGTTCCGCTATGGCGACTTATTATCTGGGAGATACAATAGACATTCATGGAGGCGGCAGTGATCTTATTTTTCCACACCATGAAAATGAAATAGCGCAATCTGAAAGCGCCACCGGTAAAACTTTTGCCAGGTTTTGGGTTCACAATGAGATGCTTAATATAAAGGGAGAAAAAATGTCTAAGTCTTTGTTGAATTTTATTCCTATAAGCGATCTTTTGGAAGAAATAGGACCCAATGTTATCCGGTTATATTTATTACAGGCTCATTATAGAAATCCCATCAGCTACAATCCTGAAATGCTAAAACAAGCTGTTTCCGGATGGGAAAAGATTGTTAATTTTTTGAATATTTCCGAAGGAGCGGAGGGGAAATTATTTTCTAAAATAATCGAAAAGTTTGAAAAACAAATGAACGATGATATTGGTACTCCCGGTGCCCTGGCTCTGGCTTTTGATATGGTTAATGAAGGGCTGCAGGCAACAGAGAAAAATATCGGTTCATTTAGAGAAACATTATCATATATACTCGTAAATTTAGGTTTCAAATTAGAGCAAAAAAGCCGGGAACTTAGTCCCGCCATCGAAGAAATAGTTTCTTTGCGGAATTCCTTAAGAGATGAAGGCAATTATGAGATGGCGGACCGGATTAGAATTGTTCTGGATAAATCTGGAATATTAATACAGGATAATTCCGAAGGCAGTATCTGGAGATTGAAGTGAATGGGCGTGAATTAGCTTTGAAAGCCCTAATTGGGTTTGAAAACGAGAGGAAAACACTAAAAGATTTTACCGGAAACGGGAAAAAAGAAAAACCCGATAAGAACATGGGCAAAGCCTATGATTATTTTTACGGAACGCTTAAAATGAGAAAACGATTGGATTTTATTTTGGATAAACATTTAAAGAATAAAAAACTTAACAGTTTACCTGTGCCAATACGAAATATACTAAGAGAAGGAGCTTATGGTCTTCTCTTCAGCAAGGACCCTGCCCATGCGGTCGTAAACGAATCGGTTAAACTCGCGAGGAAATTCGGGCATAATGGAACCGCCGGGCTTGTAAACGCGGTCCTAAGGAATCTTCAACCCGTTAGTTACCCAAAAGACAGGACAAAATATCTGGCAACCTTTTATTCTTTCCCGGAGTTTTTGGTTGAATTATTGTTGAAGGTTTACGGGGATAAAACAGAAGATATATTAAAGGCAAGTAATCTTCCGCCCGTCACTTCGATTAGAGTTAACACCTTGAAGGCAACGCCTGATGAGGTTTTCAGAAACCTGGAAAAAGAAGGTTTTAAGACAGAGAGGGTTAAAGGAAGAGAGAGAAATCTTTTGACTGAAAGTAAAGCTATTTATAGTGAAAGTTTTAAGAAGGGTCTTTTTCAGGTACAGGGGATTACTCAAACTATTAATACAGAAATTCTTAGACCAAAAAAGGGAGAAATTATCCTTGATTTATGTTCTTTCCCCGGAACAAAAAGTACAGGCATAGCGGAAATCATGGAAGATGACGGTATGGTATTGTCAATCGACAAAAAAGACCTTAGTTTGGTAGTTAAAAACGCGCAGCGTTTGGGAATAAAAAGCGTTTATCCTGTTATAGCGGATGTGCGTAATTTTAGTGTTTCCAGAGTGGATAGAATTCTTTTGGATGTTCCTTGTTCCGGTACGGGAGTTATGGGAAAGAGAGGAGATCTTAGATGGAACTTAAGTATGGAGTCTATAAATAGGCTTGTAGATTTGCAAAGAGATTTAATGAGTTCTGCCGCAAAAAATCTGGAAAGAGGAGGAGTTTTAGTATATTCCACATGTTCTATTTTACCGAGGGAAAATGAAGAGCAGGTGCGATGGTTTTTAGATGAAAATCCTGATTTTAAAGTTGTTGAATGCGCCGATGATAAGAATCCTTTTATTCAAAATTTGCCCGGCAAGCCTTATTATGACGGAGGATTCGGCGCGGTGCTTATAAGGAGGTAGTTTATGTATTATCAACAAAGTTCCGCTAAAGTGTTTTGGATTGCTTTTGTAACATCTCTTGTGGTTTCCGCTATCGTTAGTTTTGCTTTTGTAAATTTAATACCTAATAATACATCAGGAAACAATTCAATGATAACGGTACCGGATGTTGGAAATTTAGAACTGCAGAGAGCAGAGATGATAATGGATGAAAAAGGATTAAAAATAATCGTAGAAGATCAAAAATTTAATCCAACCATAAGAAAAGGAAGGGTAATATATCAAAATCCAATAGCCGGAGAGACAGCAAAAAAAGGCTCGACCGTTAGCGTCGCACTTAGCAAAGGGCCCGAAAAGGAAATGTCAGAAGGAGAAGAAGTTATTATCCCTTCTGTTATCGGATTCGATATTAATCAGGCTAAAGTCTATATTGCCGAGAAAGGTCTCAGCGTAGGTGTTGTTGAAAAAGAAGAGTCCGAACAAGTTAAAGATGTTGTATTAAAAACAATTCCGGAACCAGGACAGAAAGTAACGGAGGGATTCCCAATAAAACTTATTGTTTCATCCGGCGGCGGGAAAGTTACTGTTCCTAATCTACAGGGTAAAAGCGAATATAGCGCCCGATCAATTCTCGAGGAAAAAGGCCTTGAATTGGGGAGTAGAAGGACTACTACGAGCGCGGAACACGCGTTCGATAGAATTATTTATCAAGATCCCAAACCAGGTACTACGGTGGAAAAGGGATCTAAGGTTAATGTGACTATAAACCGTGAGGGATAATGTGAAAAAAACTTTTACTTATATATCTGTCGTGTTTGGGTCTTTTATCTTGGGCTTTGGGATTTTTTATTATCTAATGCCCATTATTGTTAGACATAGTAAAACAATAGAGGTTCCTTATCTTAAACACATGAGCGTTGAAAAAGCCAAAACTTTTATTCCCAGCTTAAATCTGAAATATGTTATTGCGGATAGCGTTAACTCAAGTGAAGTCGCTAAAGGACATATAATAAGTAGTGAGCCTGAGGCAAAAGAAGATATAAAAATCGGAGGAGTAATAAAACTTATTGTCAGCAAAGGACCCAGGAAGATTAGATTACCCAATATTATTGGTGTTTCAAAGAAACCCGCTCTTGATTCTCTGGATCTCCTCGGAATAACAAATAGGGTTTTTGTAAATTATCCTGTTCAAGAAAAAATACTGGACGGTAAAATTGTTAAGACAAGACCCGCAATTGAAGATAGCATTGCCGAAGGAAGTATGCTAACTATATATATCGGGACAGAAAAAAGAAAAGTTTTTTTAATGCCTAATTTAAACGGAATGTTATTGGAAGAAGCGGAAAAAGAAATAAGAAGGCGCGGCCTTGTTTTATCGGAGATCAAAAGAACAACAGGAAACGTGGATGTTGTTATCCAACAATCTCCCGCGCCAGGTGTTGAAGTTACTTTTGGGGATAGGGTAAAAATCGTAGCGGGACAGTAAAGAAATCACAAAATTTTCGAATATAAGGAGGCAGTGATGTATAAGGTAAAGGAACTGGATAATTTTAGAAAAGCGGGAGATTTTGTTTTCAAATGGTCACGGAGCTTAACAATCGCAAAGAAAATCGTTCTTGCTTTGACTATGGCATGCGTTACGGGTCTGTCGGCGCAAGTTAGAATTCCTCTACCCTGGACCCCTGTTCCTATTACAATGCAGACATTCTTCGTTCTCATTGCCGGAGTTCTTCTCGGACGAAGATGGGGAGGATTGAGTCAGATAATATACGTGGGTATAGGTATATTGGGAATTCCGTGGTTTGCGGGATACAGCATTTTTGGCCCCACAGGTGGATATTTGATCGGTTTTATTTTAGCTGCTTTCTTTCTTGGCTATGTAATAGACAAATATGTCCATTTAAGAAACTTTGTTTCTATCCTTCTTCTAATGCTTTTCGCGAGTTTATTTTTAATATATATCCCGGGATTAATTCAGTTAGGTTTTTATTTTTATATGATTAAAGGTTCTTTTCCCGGACTTATACCTATTCTTTCAATGGGGTTGTTTCCCTTTATTCCCGGTGCTTTAATAAAAATTGTTTTTGCCGCGGCTATTAGTTGCACTCTTATTCCCCGGGAAAAAGACACTTTAGATTAGCAAATTGGTTATGTATCCATTAAATCCCTGAATTCATCCCTTAAATTTTCGTTGTAAAGGGTTGACAGAAAACATATTCGACTTAACTTCTTGTGGTCGCAAATATAAAAAAAGGAGTAAAAAAAGGAAAGGCTTATGCCAAGCGGAAAAAAGAAGAAAACAAAAAAGATAAAAAAACATAAAAGGAAAAAGAAAAGAAGAGCTAACAGGCATAAAAAGAAAAAAATGTAAACTTCTGTTATATTTGGGAGTATATTCTTTTTATCACTATATCTTTTAAAAACCGCGTGATTAAACGCGCGGTTTTTGCTATTAAAGTAACGAAGCCTATTTTTAACCAAAGGTTGTTTTTACGAATGGTTATAATATAATTGAAAGAAGAAAGAAATATTATAGGATACCTGTTAAAGAATTACAATAAGAATTGACTGCCCTATTTGTTGAGTTTTATGAGTCTTTTTATTGCTTGGTTTAAAACAATAAACCTTTTTAAAAAATATAAAAAAGGAGGCAATGTAATAAAATGATTATTTTTGTACTTCTTCAATACTTCACAGGGGCGGGAGCCGGAGGATTCTATGGAAAAAACGAAGCATTTACCGTATCGCTGGATTTCGGCAAAACTATCAGTCCTTATTTGGATATCGGAACTAAATTGACAATGTCCTGGACAGGAAACGCGCCCTGGCACTATGACATCGCTTTTTATCACTGGGGAAATCCGGAAGATTATCCCGAAGAATATTTCACTGAATATAAAGAGCGAAACGAAGTAACAGCACAATTTGTAGCCAGGCAATACTTAAACAATTTTATTCTTATAGGATCGGCGGGGATCTCGATGCAAGAATACATAACGCTTCCGAAACAGGATAGCCTTGGAACGCTTATAATGTACCCTATTGGTGAAAGAGACGAATATTCTTTTGTTTTCGGAGCGGGAATGGGAATTAGAATAGCCAAATTCGATTTCTGTCTTACATATTCTAACAGGTACGGACCTTTATTGTATATTACACGGGAATTTGGCTCTAAGGGAAAAGAAAATGGAAATAGAGAGAAATACTAAAAATATCTTATTTTAGCGGTTCAGACATTGCAAAATTCTAATTTGTTGTTATATTACTATAGTATAAAAAACAAAGTTAATATTTTAATTATAGTAAAATAAGGAAAAATCATTGAAGCAAACTGAAAAAATAGGAAAAAAGCTAAGAAAATTTCGTAAAAATAAGGGTTGGACCCTTAAAATAATGGCTGAAAAGTTAGGACTTCACTGGACTACGATTCAAGCCTGGGAAAAGGGTAAGTATGGTGTCCCGTCCACTAAAGTTGCCAGAGTGTGCAGGGTTCTCGGAATATCTCCGAGTCTTTTATTCGAGGACCAACCCGATAAAGTAGAATATCCTTTTCTTGAAGGGGTCCTGTCCGACACTGCCGTGTTAGCACATGCGAATATCAGCAAAAATATAAACATTAAAGAAATTTTGCCGACAGGAGCCGATTTCGCGCTTATAAAAGTAGAAAGTGACAGTATGAAGAACGCGGGTATACTAAAAGGTGATTGGGTCGTCGTCGATGTTTCTGTTACTGATCCTCATATGAAAAACATTTATGTCGTAGCGATCTTTTATGAGGGGGAAACGAAAGGAGAATTATCACTTAAAAAAGTCGAGAAGGTAGGAAGCACTGTAATACTAATCCCTTCGAATGTAGAGTATGATATTCAGGTTTATCATAAATCTGAAATTAGAATTATCGGAAAAGTCGCAAGAGTCATCCGCAGTCTTTAAAAAACCGCACCAAAAATCAGAACAACCCTTAAGTTATTCGAAATTCGCTATTTGCTTTTCGCATTAAAAACCACAAAGGCGGGGTTTTAAAATTTATCTTCAGGATGTATTTTTTCTAATAGCTAAAGGCCAAAAGCTAAATTCTAAAAAAATAGCACAAATAATATTTTAAGTTTACTAAAACCTAAAACCCAGGAACTAAGACCTAATCACTGTTTTCTTCTTTCACTATTTCTGTGAGATTCATAATTTTTAGTGTTAAAATTCCGCCTACTATAACAACCAGATGGTAAGTTATAAATCTCCATAAAATCGCGAAAATCCCTATCATATACTTTGGAACAGAAGAAGAAAATAAAACAGCGAAACCGCCCTCTATAATTCCCTCTGCTCCCGGTGTGGGAAAAAAGAAAGCCGCGAAAAGAAGGAAAACCTGACGGAAAATTGTGTCCACATAAGAAACATCTATCGAAAGCCCTTTAAGCAGGAAGTATGCTATAGAGTAGTTCGGAATGTAAACAATAATTGTCGTAACTATAATAGCCAGCGCGTATAATTTTTTATTTTTAACGAATTCTAACATTTTTTCTCTACTTCTTTTTATTTCTCTTAAAATTATGAATGTTATGGCTGTTATTCTTGTTCTATTTCCTTTTTTAAAAGTCAAAGAATAAATTAATTTTTTTAGAAATTTAGGCATGTAAAGCAGCAAAAAAAGAAGACTAAAAAGAAAGAAATACGCGAATAAAGAATACTTGGATAAAATCTGCATAGATCTACCGGAATATTGAGTTTTGAAGTAAGGTATTATAAAAGGAATAAAGACTAACATTCCGGTGAGATAAAAAAGCCCCCTAAACAGCAGAAGAAGCAGCGCGTTGCTGACCTTCAATCCGGCTTTATTTAAGATATAAACCTGGAGGGGCGCTCCGCCCGCCTGGAAAGGCGTAACCGCGGAAAGAAAAGCTCCGCAGAATATTACCTGGGAGCAACGCCCGAAAGCGAGCCATTTTCCGGAAATTGCTTTCGCTATGAGCCTGATCCTGAAAGACTCAAGAACCAGATACAAAGAAAGCAATATGAGAATTATCGGGAGATAAACTATATTTATTTCTTTAAAAGCGAACAAGGTTTTTTTAGTAGCGGTAAAAACTAATAATAATGTGAAGGTTATTACGCAAAGGGCAACGAATATCTTGAGCCCTTTGATTATAGAGGGCTTAGATATTTTACTTTTATTTAAGTAAGATCGTTGGGTCATGTTCAAGCGCGTTTCCAACTACCACAATATCCGCGCCCGCTTTGTGTTTTTTTTCTATTTGTTCCCGGTTTTTAATTCCTCCTCCTACAATAAGGGGAATATCTAGTGCCGAGCTAACTTGTTTTATAACTTCTTCTTTAACAGAAAATTTCGCTCCGCTCCCGCATTCAAGGTAAACCAATTTCATACCCAAAAGCTGTGCCGCGTAAGCTGTATCAACTATTTTTTCGATGTTATCCTGAGATATAGGTCTGGTTCCGGAAACTAATTCTACAGTAGTTTTTCTCCCACCATCGATCAAAATATAGCCGGTCGGTATTACTTCCAGGTTTATATTTTTCAGAATAGACGCGGCTTTAATTTGTTCTTCTATTAAGTACCGGGGATTTCTTCCGCTTAAAAGAGAAAGAAATAGTATAGCGTCTGCTGCCGAACTAATCTGTTCCGCGGAGCCCGGAAAAATAATAACGGGCGTCGAAGATAAAGATTTAACTTTTTCTGTAAATCTCTCAAAATTATTATTCCAGGTGGTGCTGCCCCCGACCAGAATAAAATCAATATCGCTTTTTTCGATAGAATCTATTTTTTTAGGAAGCCTGTCAAAATCTTCGCTATCCGGGTCCAGAAGAGCTACCATAATTTTTTTGTTATTTTTTTTACTTAAAAGAATTTTCTGATAAATACTCATTTAAGTTCTTTTTTAAGAATTTCGGGAAAACTTTTAATCATTTCAGGAATTTTTTCCACTTCACTGCCTCCGCCTTCAGCCCTTCCCTTATTTCCTCCACCTCCGCCATTAACTATTTTACAAACTTTTTTGATTAGATCCCCAGCGTTTAATTTGTCCTGCAACGCTTCGCCCACAAACAGTACAGCGAAAACCGAAGAATCTATTTTGCTTACGAGAAGCCCTACTCCTTCCGGCATATTTTTTGATAATTCCTCGATTATCTTCCTCAAAGGTTCTCTACCCATATTGATTTGTTCTGCCAAATAATCGTATTTCCCGATTTTAGATTTTTTATCCAATAATTTTTTTACTTGTATTTCTGCTGTCTTTGTTTCCATCTTCTCGATTTTTCTTTTTTGTTCCTTGAGCAAAGCCACCGTTTTTTCAATTCTTTTCGGCAAGCTTTTTCTTTCCGTATCGAGAAGAAATTCCATTTCCTGAATTAAATTTTCGGTTTTTCGCATCCAATTATATATTGAAAATCCGGTAATACCTTCAATTCTTCGCACTCCCGATGCTATGCCTGTTTCGGATATAATCTTAAAAAGCCCGGCTTCGATTGTGTTTTTTAGATGAGTTCCTCCGCACAGCTCTTTTGAAAAATCATCTGCTGAAACCACACGAACCGTATCCCCGTATTCTTCCGTGAAAAGAGCAACCGCGCCTTCTTTTATTGCTTCATCATAGGAGAGAACTTGAGTTTCCACTTCCATTCCTTTGATAATAGCTTTATTAACTTTTTCTTCTATAAGTTCTATTTCTTCGTCTGTTAAAGGTTTCGGATGGGTAAAGTCGAAACGGAAATGGTCGGGAGCAACCAGGGATCCTTCCTGCTTAACCCAATTTCCCAGTACTTCTCTTAAAACTTTATGGAGAAGATGAGTCGTTGTGTGATTTTTCCTTATCTCGTTTCTTCTTTCTATATCTATTTTCGCGGTTGCCGGAGAGATTTTGAAATCGCCCTCGAGTTTTCCCACATGGATATTGCCGAGCTTCGAAGGAAGAGTATTTGAAACTTTTAGTTTCCATCCGTCTCCTTCGATTATCCCGGTATCCCCCACCTGTCCTCCCTGCTCAGCGTAGAATGGAGTTTCTCTTAAAATAATTTCAAAATTACCGTTCACTTTTCTGAATGCCAGAATTTCCGAAATTTTTTCTTCTACATCATACCCGACAAATTTAGATTCTTCTTTTTTTACAATATCCCACTCGATTTTATCATCGGTTTCAAATTCGTGCTTTTTTCTTGCCCTGTTTTTTTGTTTTTCCATTTCTTTCTCGAAACCTTCCTCATCCACAGAAAGCCCTTCTTCTTCGGCTATTTCCTTTGTTAGGGTAACCGGAAAGCCATAAGTATCATATAGTTTAAAAGCTTGTTTTCCGTCGATGGTTGCGTTTTCTTTACTTTTGCATTCATCAATAATCTCATTCAATATAGAAATACCGGACGTCAATGTATCCATAAAATTTTCTTCTTCCGATTTGATTATAAGAGTCAATTGTTCGATTTTTTCTTTCAGATAGGGATAGCGTTTCCCCATTATGGAAATAACGACGGGAACGAGTTTGTTTAAAATTGGTTTTTCTATTCCAATTTTTCTTGCTGAGGTTAATGCCCTCCGGACTAATCTCCTTAATACATATCCTCTGCCTGTGTTCCCCGGATATACTCCCTCGCTTATAGCAAAAACGAGCGCTCTTGTATGATCCGATACAATATTAAAAACTCTTTCATTGCCTTTGTATTTTATTCCCGTTAAATTTTCCGTTTCCCGTATTATGGGAAAGAATAAATCGGTTTTAAATATAGAGGGTTTGTTCTGCAACACCATAGCCAGCCTTTCCAAACCCATCCCGGTATCCACACCTTTATTCTTCAGGGGATGTCTACCGTCTTGGGTATGATTGAATTGAGGAAAAACATGATTCCACAATTCAATATACCTGTCACATTCCCCGTCGAACTCACATTTTCCGAACTTTTCTCCCATATCATAAAAAATTTCTGAATCGGGGCCACAGGGTCCCCTGCCTCCGGCAGGGCCCCAAAAATTATCTTCCAATTTAATTATTTTATCTTCTGGAATTTTAATTTTATCCTTCCAGATATTATAAGCTTCTTCATCTTCTATATACACTGAAATAAATAGTTTTTCTTCCGGTATTCCGAGTACCTCTGTTAGAAACTCCCAACCCCAGGAAATGGTTTCCTCTTTAAAATAATCGCCGAAAGAAAAATTACCGAGCATTTCAAAGAAAGTGTCATGCCAGAATGTTTTCCCCACTTCGGTTAAATCGGAAAGTCGCAGGCATTTTTGTACCGTTGTCGCTCTTTTGAATTCTATGGGCATTTCTCCGGACCATAATGGTTTAAACTGAACCATTCCCGCGGAAGTAAAAAGTAATGTTTTATCCGCAGGGATAAGAGACGAGGAATCGACCACTTTGTGTCCCCTTTCTTTAAAAAATCCGAGAAACTCCTTAACTAACTTATCTGAATTCCACATATGGTCATAATAATAAAGTCTATTTTATTGTCAAGCACCTCAACACATGAGAGCTGTCGGCTGTCGGCTCACGGCTGACGGCAAAAAATCTCCCCTTTCCCGCGGTGATTATCAGTTGGAACTGGGAAGCCGCTACTACTTGTTTGGTTAATTGGTTGAGTCGTTTAGTCGTTGGGTAGTTAAAAAAAATCCGAACCAACGATCCGACGAACCAACAATAAAAAACCAGGACCTGGTATCCGGTACCTGATATCTGGTATCTAAGTTGACGGATTCACTAATTCACTGAAGTGTGAACCTACGAACCCAATAAACCAACACTCTAACGCTTCTACGCATTTACGCACTAACTATAGAATAGCCACTGATGAACACGATTTTTTTTGACTAACGACTGAAGACTAGAGACTATGTTGCTGATTCGAAGATTCACTTTCTTTCATGGTATCTTATTAGGCTAAATTTTTTATCGAGATATTTCTCTCCGTCCTTAGTCAGAGAAAAACCTCTTCGATTCTCGATTATTAAACCTTTTTCCAAAAGGGATTCGGTTAAGGTGTTAAATTTTCCGCTAAAATCAAAATCCTTACCAAGACTAAATTTGAACTCACTAAGTACCGGCATATACTCGGGATCAAAGGTCTTTTTTAAATCATCTATAATTTCCTCTCTACTCTTCAATCCTTTTTCTCTGATTGTATACAAAATCCAGAGTCTGAAAGAATCGAGTTTTGATAGATGCCATTGTTCTTCAAATGGATATTTGTATTTATCCAGATTCGTTCCCTCTTCTTTCATAGTTATAAGAGCTTCTTTTGTCAATTGAAACGCGTCTTTCAAAATTCTGTAGGATATATAAGCGCCGATAAGAGCATCCACAAAATGCAACCCGAAAACAGAAAGAATGGTTCCCAATATAACAGCCCCTGCCACAAAAATGTGATTTTTGGAATCGACGGACTGCGAAATAAGGGCAAAACTTCCGTGAAGTTTTCCTATATATCTCTGATATAAGGTTAATACAACGGCTATTATCATAGCCACTATCTCCACTAAAATTACAAGTAAAGGATGCGTAATCGGAACAATTGTTCCGCTAAAAATACCGAACAGTTTTGATACAGATTCCACGCCTACGCTTATTCCCGTAACGAACATCATAATAATAACAACTATTATACCAAGCAGTTCTCTTTTCGTTCTCATCCCAAACCATACAGTAGCGGCAGAAACAGTATCTATAAAAGCATCCGCGCCATCCGCAAGCAATCCAATACTACCGCTCAAAAAACCCGCTGTCAATTTCATTATTGTAAGGAAGACATTAATGATAAAAGTATTTCTTGTTGCTGCCTCCGGACTTTGAATCTGACTCTCAAATATATAAGCTCCTTTTTCTAAACCTTCCTTTAATTCTTCAGCTTTATACTCACCTTTCTCCGTCAACAAATATTCGTCGTCTTTATTTTTTGTTATTAAGCCTTCTTTCAATAATTTTCCGCATTGGTTTTCTACCGTGTCGATATTATTTTTATCCATATGATGTTTTTCGAACATTTCTTTGTGTTTTTTTTCTGCTTTACCAAATATTTTCGGGAATCTTTCAAAAATCTTACCGAAGAAATGGGAAGCGCTCAATGAAAAATAAGAAACAAAAAGAGCTATTTTATCCTCGAGCCCGGCAAGGTTTAATTTTCCCTCTTTTAAAAGAATCAATAAAATAAATTCCTTAAAATCTCCGTGTTTTTTTCTTTTTTTCATCTTTTTACCAATTCTTTCTCCATATCATAATATTCTAATTTTTCGTTGTTTTTCACCCCGATATAGTTAAATTGAACAATTTTGTAACCCAGAGAAAGATAAAAATCTTTTGAAGGAAGAGAAGCGCACAATTTGACCTTCTGAATCCCATTATTAAGGGCCGTTTCCTCTATCTTTCTCATTATTTTCTTTCCAAAACCCATTCCTTGATATTCGGGTAAAACAAAAACCCTCTTTATTTCATTCTCGACAATTGATCCGCTTGCTAAAATTTCGTTTTCTGATTCGAGCATAAAAGTAAAACCTTTGGGAATATCTTGCTCCATATTGCGGGTAGAATGGAGCTCTAAAAAATAATCGATCGCTTCCCGGGGATAAACATCAGCATAAGATTTTTTAATTGTATTTTGCACAATAAAATACAATCGCTCCAGATCTTGCTGATTATAATCTCTAATTAAGATATTTTCTTCTTTTCTCATATTTTATCCTTATTAACAGATAATAAATATATTGAACATATATTCACATATACTATATTTTATATAGGATTTTATTCAAGATTAAACAAAAAGTTAAAAAACCTAAGGTTCTTACTTCTTTTCTAATTTATCCAATCTTTTACTTATCTCATCCAGTTTCTTTTCAATTTCATCGAGTTTTTTAGTTATTTCCTCGAGATTATCCAACTTTTCTTTTACTTCTTCTATTCCGTCTTTAGCTTTTAACCGGCTTCCTTCTTCTACTGTTTTTAACTTATTTGTTATTTCCGTGATTTTGTTCTGTATTCTCGCGATTTCATCACGTTCCGGTTTGTTGCAGGCAGCTATAAATATAACAAGAGCAATAATTATTATCCATTTCTTCATCCTATCCTCCTTGATTTAAAAATATTTATAATGTCTAATTATTGATTTTCTTCTTTTTCCGGTAAAGCGGATTCATAGGCTTTTATAATTTTATCGATCATTTTATTCTCTTTTTCGTCTACTATCTGTCTTTTAGGGTCTGCTCTATACCAGCTTACAATCTCTTG
>CAYWUC010000140.1:0-2433 GCA_964461395.1 uncultured bacterium | reverse complement strand
TCTAATGGGCGACACCCCGTCCTTACCCGTTCCGAAAGAAAATATACAGGTCGAATTACAAGAATTAAAAAACAATATAGTAGCGAAAATAGAAACTTCGGGCAGTGAAGAAGAAAAACTCTCCGCCTATTTAAGAGAAGTAATCGATCAAATAGGTTTCAGCACCGGAGAACAAAATCCCGATATTATTGTTAATGGAAATCTCGACATAAAACCGCTCGATTTTCCCAGAGAAGGAGAATTTATTCGCTGGGAACTTACTATCGATGTGACAAACGCGATAACGGGTAACACCATGAATACATACACCGCAAGCGCCAGAGAGGGGCATGTTTCTCGTGAATCGGTAAAAGGCAGAG
The DNA here is from genome assembly GCA_964461395.1 of uncultured bacterium. GTDB lineage: Bacteria > Hydrothermota > UBA3072 > UBA3072 > UBA3072 > JAFGHJ01. The sequence goes on along the minus strand of CAYWUC010000140.1, from coordinate 2,074 downwards.
CCCTGGATAAGATTAAAGAAGAAATAAATAATAACTTCTACGAAGACTTTACATCATTTTTAAGCGAATCCTACGAGCAAAGATGAAAATTAATCATCTCGAAAATCAGAGAAAAGGAAAAATATGTTTTCAATATGTTTGAGAAATTTTTTTATTATACTTTTAATTTTAACAATAACCTGCACAAAAAAGGAATCCAAAACATTAGAAGCTAAAGTAATCGATAAAATACATAAATTAAACGGTTCGGATAAAAACCCCGAAAGTTTTGCGGCACCCGAAGGGGAACCCCTGCATTTATATCCTCCGAAAATAAAATTAGTAAAAATATCCGCGGATACAGTATATCTTACAGTTATAAACGATTTTTATCTAACCCAATCCATGGGAACAACCGGTGCTGAAGAATACATCGTTAACTCGGGGGTTTCACTTTTAGAAATCGACGGGGTTAATTATGTCGATTACAATTTTAATATGGGCGATCACGCTTATCCGGGCACTTTCTCCAAAGCCGGTTACCAGGCAAGGGAAGAATAACCCATACCCCAAGACTCACAACATCCCAAACTATTGGCCATTTGCTTTTAGCTATTAGCTTAAAAAAAATAAAAACTTTGTACTCTTTATTTTTTGTTTTTTGAGTCTTAGTTTTGGGGGATTGTGATTAGTTTAGAGCAAAAAGCAAAAGGCTAACAGCCAACAGCTCGGTGGGGCCGAGGGGTGTGTAAACTTGACAAAGTTTTTTTGTATTATATACTCATTTATGTAATTTGAAAATAAAACCCTATTAAAGGAGGAGAAAATGAGAAAATTTTTTTTCATCGCGTTTTTACTTCTAGCAAGTTACTCACTGCACGCCATAGATCAAGTAGAAAAAGCCAAACAGTCCGAGGATATTGTTGTAATCGAGACAGACTTCGGGAAAATCCAATTTGGCCTATTCCCCGACGCCGCTCCGCTAAATGTCGAGAATATAGTTAAACTGGTCAAGAAAGATTTCTATAATGGGACAACCTTCCACAGAGTTGTTCCCGATTTTGTCATCCAGGGAGGAGACCCTCTTACGAAAGACAATAATCCTGCTAATGACGGAACGGGCGGACCGGGTTATTACCTCAAGGATGAATATTCAAAAGACCTTAAACATTTAGAAGGTACCGTAGCTCTCGCTAAAGCCGCCGATAACCAGAACGGTTCTCAGTTTTATATATGTCTTGCCAAACAAAATTTCCTCGACGGTAAATATACGATCGTCGGACAGGTTACAGAAGGAATGGATGTGGTGCATAAGATCGAAAAAGTTAAAACAGGTCAAGGTGACCGTCCTATCGGAAACGTGACAATGACAAAAGTATACATTAAAGAAAAAGAAAACACAGCAGAAGAATCGGCGGCGGAGGAAGAAAAGATGAAAGAAATTAAAAAGAAGAGCGGCGGTGGCTGCGGCTGCGGAAAATAAGGTAGAAAAACATAAAAGTTTTACGCAAAATTTATAGTGGGGCTAAAATAGCCCCACTTTTTTTATATGTGAAAGATATTGGAGAGGGGTGGCCGATTAACTACTCAACTATTCAAACATTCAAAATACCTGCCCATTCCGTACAAACTTCGAACTCTTCGTCTGACCTTTAGAAATACTATCTTTCAGACGACATAAAGCGACTTCACCACCCCACCCATCCGGCTTGCAGCCCGCAATGCGGGCTGCCTATGGCTTCGCCCTCGCTATCGCTCGGACGAAAGCCTTAGACTGGCTTGCAACAGCAAGCGCAAGCCGTCTTGACCCCACCCCAGCAGTCACAGTCGGTCGGCTTCAGCCCCTTCGGGTCTTCCGCAACGCTCTTTGCCTGCCCCGTTAGAAAGTTTACTTTTCAATGGGGTGTGCCTGCTAACAGTAAAAAAATTAAAAGTAAAATAAACAAGAAAAAAGTTTCCCAGAGATATTTTGTTAAATTGAATTAAAAATGAGGCTAAGTAAAGAAAATTTAAAGCATGCCATAATTCTTGTATTGACAGAGATTGGATTCTAGTTATAATTCTAACATAGAATTTAAGAGGATATATAGATAAT